>CAUJHK010000060.1 GCA_963204715.1 Pseudomonadota bacterium
CCGAACCTCTTTTATGATACACCGCAACATATTAATGAAAAGTAAGTTTTCAGGAGAGGTTTGGGCTTTTTAGGCTTATTTTTGATTAACTTTAAGCGGCGCGCGTAACCTTGCAGACAGAATCAAGAACAGCATTGATAAGCGATGGCTCTTTACCCGAAAAGAACGCCTTGGCCACATCAACATAGCCAGAGATAAGAATCGGCGCATCCACATCATTATGCGCCAGCAGTTCATACGCCCCGCAGAGCAAGACGGACATTAAAAGCGGTTCTTCAGCGTCTGACTGCCCTTCCCTGCGCGGGCGGTTGGCATCTACAATGTCACGCAAATCTGCATGGCGCGTTTCAACACCCTTGACGATGGACGTGAACAACGCGCCGTCAGGCTCCACCATGGTTTCGCCATCCACATCCATGTTGGTGCGAAGGAACAAATATTCATCCACCACAAAGGGCGCTTCTTTATGGTTTACCGCCATTTGATAAACGGCCTGAACCGCCATAAGCCTTGCGGCTTTTTTGCGGGCGATGGCAGATGGTTTTCGGGCTGCGTCAGTCATGCCCCGTAAAGACCATGTTTTGCCGCCCGAAATCAAGAGTAATTTATAATTATGCCGCTTTTGGCAGGGTTTTTAAGCTTCGCATATTGCCCAGAGTTTGCAAACAGGCCTGCGCGGCCTCTTGCCCCTTAAGCTTGAAATGCTCCAAAAAGAAAGCCTGATGCGGGGCACTTTCATGAAAGTTCAGCGGCGTGAGCACAACCGAGAGCACTGGCACTTCCGTATCAAGCGATACGCGCATCATGCCATCCAGCACCGCGTGATTGACGTACTCATGGTGATAGATGCCACCATTGATAATAAACCCTGCGCAGACAATCACATCATACTTGCCCGTCTTGGCCAACAGTTTGGCCTGCAAGGGGATTTCAAGACTCCCTGGCACTTCAAAATAATCGATGTTGGATGCGGGGAAACCTGCCGCCACCATATCGGCGACAAAGGTTTTCTTGGCCTCGTCCGATATATCCTTGTGCCATGCTGCCTGAACAAAGGCGATACGTTCGTTTATAAAGTGAGATTTAGACATTTTGGTTCTTTCCTTGGTTTTGGTTTTACAAAATCAGGGAAAACATGAATAAACATAGTGGCCGTGATTTTCATCACAGCCTGTTTCTTCACGCTCTCTTTCATCCGGACTATACCGTCGGCTTTGGCATCTCACCAAATCTGCTGACACTCTATGGTTATAGAGCCGCTCGCGGGCTTATGGCACAAAGGCCACATACCGCCGGTGGGGAATCACACCCCGCCCTGAGAACTGGATAAGACTATAATAAGTTAGACGCAGATGCGCAATCATCCTATTTTTGGGCAGAGAGATAGTCAGGCAGCATCTCACGCACCGCATCACGGATCGTGTCCACCATCACTTGGGTTTGTCGTTCTATTTCAACATTGACCTTATCACCCGCGACTTTTTCTTCAAACGTGGTAACGCGCCGTGTTTCGGGGATGAGCCAGACCTCAAACCAGTTCTCATCCCTGCTGGCGTCTGACACAGTGAGGCTTGTACCATTCACGGCGATATAGCCTTTTGGGAAAATGTATTTTGAAAATTCTGGCGGCACAGAAAAACGCAAAACCTTATTGCCATCAAAGATTTTAACATCACTAATCTGCGCGCAAAAGTCCACATGACCCGATAATGGATGCCCGCCAATCTCTGCCCCATCTTTTGCCGCGCGTTCAATATTGACACGCTGCGTCAGCGCATAATCACCCAACGTTGTAATATTCAGGCTCTGGAGCATGACATCAAATGACGCGCGTGTGGGCGATAGAATTTCGGTGACCGTTAAACAAACACCGTCTATCGAAACACTCGCACCCACGGCTAATCCATCAGCAAATCCTTTTGGGAATTCTATTTCAAAGGTACGAAGGGAGTCATGGTCATAAACGCTTTCAATTACACCCATCCCCTGAACAATGCCTGTAAACATTATTCCGCGACCCGTATTTTCTTTTCAGATTGCAGGGTTTGAATTTCCTCAACGAACGCGTTGAAATCTTCAGGTTCACGAAAATCTTTATAGACCGACGCATAGCGGATATAGCCGACGATATCCAGCTCAATCAAAGCCTTCATCACAAACTTACCAATTTCGGTTGCGGGAATTTCAGGCTCACCATAGCTTTCTAGTTGGCGGACAATGCCGTTCGCGGCTTTTTCGATTTGCTCTACTGACACAGGGCGCTTGCGAAGCGCAACCTGCATGGAGCGGATTATTTTTTCGCGGTCAAGAGGTTGACGACGATCACCTGACTTCACCACAACCAAATCACGAAGCTGAATCCTCTCAAACGTCGTGAACCGTCCACCACAGGATGGGCAGTTGCGTCGGCGGCGAATAGATCCGCCATCATCCGATGGCCGACTATCCTTCACTTGAGTTTCTTCGTTTGAACAAAATGGGCAGTGCATTTATTTCATTCCAAATACAGGTTTTAAATCATTTGGCACGAGATTATTATTTTCAACATCTTCTAAAAATGATTTTATGCTGTCTAATATTTTTACATCTTCACAATACCTCGCAGGAGTAAACCAGCATAGTGTAGAGTTTTTTGGCCCAATGTAAGTAATTGAGGTATTTATTTTTCCATTTCTATGAGGCAAAAGATCAAGGACTCCCCATACCGCCATTTGTACTTCTTCAATCGTGCCCTCAACAGGGATGCAATATCTTTTGGGCGATAAAAAATCTGGAGATGTTATAAAAATATATGGCCTACCATCATCTTCAGGAATTCCTTCCCTCCAACGGTGATTGTTACAATCTCTCTGAAACCCATTAAGACCATCAGCCCCAACATTATATTTCGCAGATAAATTTTGTGCTAATATGTCCACCATACTCTCCTTTTAAAATTAAAACCCTTCGTGTGCTTCGTGCCTTCTTCGTGGCCTTCGTGTTAAACCTTTTAAGTCCCTCACCCCTGCCCTCTCCCAAGGGAGAGGGAGATGTGCATTAAACCGCGTTCGCTTCAGGATAAATCGGGAAACGTGCGCAAAGGGCTTTTACTTTTGCACGCACGGCTTTTTCAACATCCGCGTTTCCGTCTGCGCCATTGGCTTTTAGGCCATCAAGCACTTCCAAAATCAACTTCCCAATCTCGCGCCACTCCGCAGGGCCAAAGCCGCGTGTTGTGCCCGCAGGTGTGCCCAGACGAATGCCCGAAGTCACCATTGGCTTTTCAGGGTCATTGGGGACAGAGTTTTTGTTACAGGTGATGCCAGCATGCTCCAAAGCCAAGTCCGCGGCTTTGCCCGTCAAACCTTTGGGGCGCAAATCCACCAGCATCATGTGGCAGTCTGTTCCGCCTGATACGATATCAAGCCCGCCAGCTTTCAGCGTGTCCGCCAATACGCGCGCGTTGTCCAGCACGTTCTTGGCGTAGGTTTTAAATTCAGGACGAAGGGCTTCACCAAAGGCCACGGCCTTGGCCGCAATAACATGCTCCAGCGGGCCGCCTTGCAGGCCAGGGAACACGGCAGAGTTTATTTTCTTCGCCAGATCTTCATCGTTCGTCATAATCGCGCCACCGCGTGGACCGCGCAATGTTTTGTGTGTTGTTGTTGTGACAACGTGTGCATGGGGAAATGGACTTGGGTAAACACCGCCCACAATAAGCCCCGCATAGTGCGCCACGTCTGCAAACAAGACAGCACCAATTTTATCGGCAATTTCGCGGAAGCGTTTGAAATCAATCACACGCGCATAGGCCGATGCGCCAGCGATAATCATCTTTGGTTTGTGTTCCAACGCCAGTTTTTCCACCGCCTCGTAATCAATCATCCCGTTTTCATCAATGCCGTATGTGACGGGGTGAAACCATTTTCCTGAAAAGTTGACAGGGCAGCCGTGGGTCAAATGCCCGCCATGACCCAAGTCCATGCCCATGTAAGTATCACCTGGTTGCAACACGGCCATAAACACGCCCAAGTTGGCATTCGCGCCTGAATGTGGCTGTACGTTGGAAAACTTGCAGCCAAAGAGTTTGCACAGGCGATCAATGGCCAACTGTTCGGTCACATCAACATGCTCGCACCCCTGATAGTAACGCTTGTTCGGGTATCCTTCGGCGTATTTGTTTGTAAGTACAGAACCTTGCGCCTGAAGCACCGCTTTTGACACGATGTTTTCAGAAGCGATCAATTCAATCTGGTCTTGCTGGCGGCTCAATTCCGCTTCCATGGCCTTAAAAACTTCGGCGTCCGTGTTTTTCAGAGTGTCATTAAAAAAGCCTTCATACCCGTTCATCATCATCTCTTTCGCTGCGTTACTCATTTTATAATCTCCTCTATTAACAGTTCAGTTTGCCAACACGGCGTTCATGGCGTTCCCCGCCATCAAATTTTGCTTTTAAAAACATCTCGAGCATGTCCAGCGCCACTTCCGTCCCCACCAGACGCTCCCCCATACAGATGATGTTCGCATCATTGTGCTGACGGCACAGGCGCGCGGTGGTCACATCATGGCACAGCGCGGCGCGAATTTTTGGATTGCGATTGCAGGCAATAGAGATACCGATACCAGATCCGCAGACGGCCACGCCAAAATCAGCCTGACCAGATGCCACACATTCCGCCAGCTTTTGTCCATAGTCAGGATAGTCCACAGAATCAGTCGAATTCGTCCCCAGATCAACCCATTGGACGGGGACGGCCTTAAAGCTGGATTTCAGGGCCTCTTTGAGCGCGAAACCCGCATGATCGCTGGCAATAGCAAGTTTTATGGTCATGGCCTTATATAGGATGTTTGCCCCCCTTTAATCAATGTGAATGACACAAAAAGTTGATATTTATTGACTTTTTTTGATCTTCTGTTATGAAAAAGATGGGTCGGGAGAGTATAATGACTAAAGTTCTTGGGTTTTTCGCGGGGGCACTTCGCTTCTATCTGAACAAGCTTGCGTACAAAGCGCCTATGGCAAATGTCAAAGATGATGCTCTTTTGCATCAGGCAACATCTGCCTTTGAATATTATACATCCAGCGATGAGCAAGGGATTTTTCGCGGGGGCGAATATCCCTGGCAGTATCTTCAAAACCTTGTCCCACAGGCCTTGGGCAGCGCGCCTCAAAAACTCGATTACCTGCGCCGCGAGCTTGCACGGCTGCCTTCAAACGTCGCCTTTTCCTTCGCCTGCTCCCCCAACCTGCAGGATGCGGACATCATCAAGGCCGCCTTTAGAAAAGCAGGCTTCGCTCACCTTGAAAAACGAACGCACCTCTTTAAAGCCTCTAAGGGCCAAGAAGACATACTGATGTCTATCAAATCCGACATGCGTAACAAAATAAGGGCCGCCATGCGGGATTTAGAACTTGTGCCCATGAGCGCGGATGAGTTTTTCACATTTTACGAAGACAATTTGAACAGCGTTGGCAAAAAATATTACTTTAATTTTGGCATTGATAAAGACCTTGCCAAGAAGGCGCTTTCGCAGACGCCTGCGCAGGCGCACATTATAGCCGTCAGGCAAAAAGGCACGAGCCAGATTGTACATATACCCTTTGATGCCGCGATTCTTTGCACGGGCTGTGCGGACGGATTTTTAAAGCTATCGCGCATCACATACCGTGCACACAAGCACAGCGATAAAGATTTAAACATCACGCCACCCCATAAACATGCCATAAAGTTTCTGGTTTATGAGGCCATGAGAATGGCCGCTGACATGGGTGCTACGCTTGATACCGATGGCTATACCCCGGGGGGCGAAGTGCTTTATTCACGCTTTGGCGTGCTGGAAACGAAAACAAGGGACGAGTATAAAAGAAAAACCATTTATATCCCCATCAAACGGGGGATTTC
>CAUJHK010000061.1 GCA_963204715.1 Pseudomonadota bacterium
GAACAAGCACGCGTTTGCCTTTCAGGTCATAGTCACGAAGTGTTTTAAAAGACATTTGTTTTTCCTTTTTGTTTTATACGAATTCATATCGAACACTTAAGCCAATGCGATCTTTTTTACCACTAATGCTTAGTGTGCTCCATCGAGCAAGTGTAGATAATTCAGTATCATTGAGCTCACCACTCCCTTGAAATACAAAAGCAAGATCTCTATAGGGCTTTGCTATGTTTTTATCTGATTCAAATTCTTCAGGGGATGTGTATACTGGTTGTGAGTAAACATCTAACAGCCCCTCTTGCCAAAAAGAACTTTCATCATAAATTTTATCTTTAAAGAAAAACTCTAGGGCTTTTCTTTGTTCAGCTTTATTATCGGAAAAGACACCTTCTGCACCTTTCAGGTATCGGTCACACCAAATCCTATAGAAGTTTTCTCTAATTGTTGGGCTGTCTTCTTGATCGATTGCTCTTTTTATATCCTCAATTACAAACCTAACCGCTTCAAGCAATATTTCCTGTGACGCGGCGGCATGAAAGGCGTTTCCCACTTTTCCACCATATAATCCTTGAGACATAATTTTTGTATGAGATAAGGCTCTTAATTTCAGCGACATATTAAAAACTCCTTTTACATTAACTTGGTTAAACTTTTCGCATTTTCCGTAGCCTCAATCAAGCGGGAACGGATGGCAGGGTCAAGGGCAGAGTGCCCGCCATCAGGCACCACAATATAATCCGCTTCTGGCCAGGCTTGGTGCAGCTTATAGGCGGTGGATAGGGGGCATATCACATCATAGCGGCCATGGACAATCACGGCGGGGACGTGGCGGAAGGCATTAATTTTTCCAATCAGGGAGTCTTGCGCGGCAATAACATGATTGCGGAAATAATGACATTCCAATCTTGCCAGAGCGCGGACATTCGCCTTTTGTTCATCCGTTGTAATGGTCTGGTAGTTGGGAATGAGGGATGAACAGGCCGATTCGTACAATGCCCAATGGATAGCGGCCTCCATGATGGTTTTTTCATCATCACCCATCAGGCGTTTATAATAGGCCTCCAGCAGGTTGTGGCGTTCGGCTTGAGGAATAAAATGGGCAAATTGCTCCCACGCCTCAGGAAAGATGGAGCGGATTCCATTCATCCACCAGTCAACCTCTTCTTGTTCCAGCAAGAAAATGCCACGCAGCATCAGGCTGATACATCTGTCGGCATAATGGGTGGCATAGGCAAGGGCGAGGGTAGAACCCCATGACCCGCCAAACACATGCCAGCGTGTGACTGACAAATGGGTACGGATGGCTTCCATGTCTTGCACCAGATGGGCAAGGGTGTTGTGGTTGGTTTCGCCGTGGGGGGATGAGCGGCCACTGCCCCGTTGGTCAAACAATATGATGCGGTAAAAATCAGGATCAAAAAAGCGCCGTTGTATGGGGGATGTCCCCGCACCAGGGCCACCGTGTAAAAGGACAACAGGCACACCATCAGGGTTTCCTGATTGTTCCCAATATAGTTGATGGCCATCACTGACCGTCAAATAACCAGAGGAGTAGGGCGTAATAGATGGGAAAAGGCTCAAGAGTGGGGATTGGCGAATTGCGTTATTCGCCCCGCCTGTCTGCGGTTTATCATATCCTTGTGCCATCAGGCGAAAACCTTAACAAATTAAGGATTGGATTGTCCAGTTGCTTTGGGGGCTGTGGACATATCAGGAGATAAGTCTGTGGATGGGGGGGTGGATAAAATTTCCAAACGCTCCGCAGTTTCAAGTTCCATAAATGGCCCGTTCCAGTGCCGTATCCACCCACGCACGCGTACATGTTTGCCCGCCAATGCCAAAACGTCTATGCCCTTGCGGGCGAAGATTTTACGCAACGCAGGGGAAATCATCACGGTAAAATCCTTTCTGGAATCATTGCCAAAATTAAGGAAGAGATTGTTTTTTGCACCAGATGCCTTGGTGATAACCCCTTCAACAATCGCGATGCGGCCTTCGCCATTGCCAGCGTCATCGGCGTTTAAGATGCCGTACGGCGAATCTTTTGTCCAAATGCCTTTGTTTGCCTTTCTGGCGGCATCTTCCAAAACGTACAGTTGTAAAGCCATGTCAGAGTTGCTTTTGTCCGTCATAACAAAAGCCAGTCCTTGCGCCACCAAAGTGCCGTTGACCCATTCACCCGTCTTTTTGTTTTGCAAATGCGCGAGTGCGTGACCCATGCGGTTGGTGCGGCCATATTGGTTGCCAAGGGTTTGCCAGGCCATAAACTCATCACCTTTATGTAAGATTTTCTCAAGGGCCGCCTTGGCGTTGAACATAATGTCACTGTCGTCACCATTCGTGCTTTGTGGATATTCAACCCCTAGCAGGCGGACAATTTTACCATCATTCATCAAAATAGTGTTTGCATCTATGATGGTTTCTATGCGGGAACTAAAGCTATGCTTCATCCGTTCGGCTTTAAAATCCGCAGTTATTACCGCTTGCGGTTGTTGGGTGTTTTCTGAAGCAAAAGCCTGTGGTATGAATAAGCACCACGTTGACAAAAGGATGAATAAAATGAACCGCATGCCTAAGCCTTTAGCATGGAATAAACATTTTTGGAAATACGCTTTTGTGTTTTCTGTATTGGGTTTAAGCGCCTGCAGTGTAAATCCCGCAACAGGACAAAAACAATTTACGGGCCTTTTGCCTGCTGGCCAAGAAGCCTCTATGGGCGCGGATGAGCATGAAAAGGTTATCGCTACCTACGGCCAACCAATGACAGGCCCTGTGGCAGACTATGTGTCGCGCATAGGCCAAAAGCTGGCGGCCAACACTGAACGCACGGATGTCCAATATAAATTCTACGTGATTGATTCTCCCATTGTGAATGCGTTTGCTGTACCGGGGGGTTATATTTATGTGTCCCGCGGGCTTATGGCGCTGGCAAATTCTGAGGCTGAACTTGCGGGTGTTTTATCCCATGAAATTGGCCATATTACAGCACGCCACGCGGCAGAACGTATGTCCCACGGTGTTATAGCGGGGCTTGGTGCGGCAGTGCTTGGCGCCGTGACAGGCAGCAATGCGGTTGGACAGGCGGCCAATATGGGTTCTGATTTATACATCAAATCTTATTCGCGCGGGCAAGAAGAACAGTCAGACACTCTTGGCGTCAAATACATGTCGCGGGCAGGGTATGACCCCATGCACATGTCAAAATTTTTGGCCAGTCTTGATGCGCAAACAAAGCTTGATGCGCGCATAGCAGGCAAAAGTGAAGGTGAGGGATTCAACTATTTTTCAACACACCCTGTGACGGCAGAACGTGTGAAACAAGCGGCGGCTGTGGCACAAAACTATCAAGGTGGCGCCAATGTTGAAAACCGTGATGTGTATTTGTCCATGATCAATGGCCTGACATACGGAGATTCCGAGAATCAGGGCTTTGTTCGCGGTGATAATTTCTATCACACAAAAATGGGTTTCACATTTGTTGTGCCACGCGGATTCACGGTGCAAAACAATCCTAATGAGGTGGTGGCAACCAACACCGCTGGTTCTGTCATTATTCTGGATGCGGGGCGTGATGATCAAGGGCGTGATGCGCTGGCTTACCTGACGCAAAACTGGATGAAGAACAACCCACCACAAGGCGCGGAACGCATTACCATTAACGGGATGAATGCGGCAACAGCGGCTTTCGCGGGTACTGTGTCGGGCAATCCTGTGACCATCCGTGTTGTGGCCATTGAATGGAAGCCATCACAGTTTTTCCGTTTCCAGATGGCCATTCCGCAAAGTGCGGGCACAGATGTGGTGGAGGCCATGAAGCGTACAACCTATAGCTTCCGTGCCATGACTGAAAGCGAACGCGCCAGCATCAAGCCATTAAAAGTGCGCACGTTCACTGCGGGCGCGGGCAACACGGTGGCGGGTGCCTCTGCACGCATGGGATTCCCTGATTACCGTGAAGAGCGTTTCCGTGTGCTGAACGGCATATCAGGTAGCACGCTCACATCTGGGCAGGTCTATAAAATTATTTCCGAATAGCAAAAAGCCCCTGTAAAAAAATGCAGGGGCTTTTTTGTAGTGTGTGCAAAGCGGCTTAGTAATAACGGTTTTCACCAAACAAATCATCCGTTGTTGTGATTTTTACGCCCAGACTGTCTTTAAGTTTTTCCATGGCGCGGGCTTCGAGCTGTCGCACGCGTTCCTTGGATACGCCAAGCTCATTGCCAAGGTCTTCCAGCGTCACGGTTTCATACTGCAGGTGACGGTCACGGATAATTTTTTGTTCCCGCGATGACAAGGTGCCAAGGGCTTCTTCCAACCATTTGGAGCGTGTCTTCGCATCACGCATGCCAATCACAATGTCTTCGGGGTTCGGACGGTCATCTTTCAAAAAATTCTGCCATTCTTCTTCACCATCTTCGGATATGACGGCGTTGAGAGAATTATCTCCGCCCGCCATGCGGTTTTCCATGTCCTCAACATCCTTGATGTTCACCTGAAGCTCTTTGGCAATCTGCGCACGCCCTTTTTCACCCAAGCCTTCAGAGCCTTGGGTGCGTTCAATTTTTGCGCGCAGACGGCGCAGGTTAAAGAACAATGATTTTTGCGCGGCTGTCGTGCCTGTCCTGACAATAGACCAGTTGCGCAGGATATAGTCTTGCATGGCAGACCTGATCCACCAGTTTGCATAGGTGGAAAAGCGGACATCACGATCCGCTTCAAAGCGATTCGCGGCCTGCATCAGGCCAATATTGCCTTCTTGGATAAGGTCGCCCATAGGCAGGCCATAATTTTTAAACCGTGAGGCCGCCGAAATAACGAGCCGCGTATAAGACTTTACAAGCTCATGAAGCGCTTTTTCATCGCCTTCCTCGCGCCATTTGCGTGCGAGGGACAGCTCATGATCTTTTTCCAGCATCGGCTCGTTCATGGCGCTGCGGATATAGCTCATGTTGGCGCGTTGGGTTTGGGGGTCATCTATGTGGGCCATGGAATGGTTCTCCTTGTTTGTGTGTGGCACTTAATGTCGCCGACCAAAAAGATACCTTATAAAAGCGTATGCTTTTGGTCTTGATTAATCTAACGCCGCAAATGTGCAAACATTATGGCGCAGCGGGGTTTGTTTTAAGATTTTTATTTTTGCACACAGGCGCATTCAAACATTCTTTGCGTTGAGTGCGGAGGACAAAAC
>CAUJHK010000062.1 GCA_963204715.1 Pseudomonadota bacterium
CTGGACATCGGCTCTCACAAAATTGCCTGTTTTATCGGGCGTATTGTGGATGATGAGGGCGCGATAGAAGTTTTGGGCGTGGGGTATCAAGGCTCAAAAGGTATCAAGGGCGGCACAGTCGTTGATATTGACTATGCTGAAAATGCGATACGCTCCACCGTTCATGCGGCTGAAAACATGGCCGCCGAAGCCATGAAGGGCTACCCGCTGCGTGAGGTTATTATCAACGTGCCGGGCGTCTATGCCCATTCTCATGTGCGCGGCGCGAGCATTCAGGTATCAGGCCATTCCATTACCAACAATGATGTGCGGCGTGCGCTGGCAAGAGCGCAGGACGAGGTGTTGAGTTCGGAGTATGAGCTTATTCACACCATCCCTGTAGGATACCGCATTGACGGTCAGGAAGGCATCCGTGATCCGCGCGGCATGGTGGGACAGCAGCTTGATGTTGGCATTCACATGGTGACGGCAGATTTGGCGCCGCTGCAAAACATGGCGTCTTGCATAGAGCGCAGCCATCTGGACATCGTCGCGTTATGCTCATCACCTTACGCCGCGGGGCTGGCGTCTTTAGTGGAAGATGAAATGGATTTGGGCTGCACGGTCATTGACATGGGCGCGGGCGTGACGTCGTTCGCGGTCTTTCAAGGCGGGGCGATGATTTTTAGTGATTCTGTTCCTGCTGGCGGCGCGCATGTTACAAATGATATTGCCAAGGGGTTGACCTGTTCTGCGGCGGATGCGGAGCGGCTGAAAACACTTTATGGCAGTGCGATGGTGACATCGGGTGATGAAAATGAACTTATAGAAGTTCCGCAGCTTGGGGAAACGGACAGGCATTCGCCCAACCACATCCCGCGCTCGCTTCTCATTGGTATTATCCAACCGCGCTTGGAAGAAATTTTGGAAATTGTCCGCGCGCGGCTCAAGGATTCAGGTCTTGGTGCCAATATCGGGCGGCGTGTTGTCTTGACGGGCGGTGCCAGCCAGATGCCCGGGATTCGCGAGCTTTCCCAATCTATTTTAGACAAGCAAATCAGGTTGGGCAGGCCTATCCGCTTAAGCTCGCTTCCTGATGGCGTGAGCGGGCCAGCCTTTGCGACCACGGCAGGGCTTTTGACCTATATCACCGAACGGCATGATGAAATGCCCGCCGAAATTATGGCGACGGTAGAGCCAGGCTCAATGTGGGAGCGCGTCAAGTATTGGTGGAAAGAAAACTGGTAAGTGTGTGAACTCGTTTAAAAATGTATAACTGCCTAAAAGTTATTCAGTCTTTTTCGCTCTGAAATTCTTGAAAAAACCACATTTTTTCCCCAACTTATCCACAGCAAAATGCTTTGCTTCTCTTGGGGTTTTAAAAACTCCATGACACAATCCTAAAAGTGAATCAAATGAGTCGGTTAGAGGAGTTTGTGTTCATCGTGTGAGCGGGTGAAAGCCTTTTAATCACGTTGTTTTTGTCATGTCTTTGAAAATTTCACCTTTTCTCCGTGGCAGGAATAATTCTAGAATCAAAACTTAAATGGCCTTTAACGGAAGGTTTCCAAAATGATTAACTTAAGAATTCAAACACCTGAGGTACAAAGATTGTCTCCTAAAATTACAGTCGTCGGAGTCGGCGGCGCGGGCGGGAATGCCGTCAACAATATGATTTCATCTGGCCTGGAGGGCTGCGAGTTTCTAGTATCGAATACCGATGCACAGGCTCTGGAGGGATCTCTTTGTGAAGCACGTATTCAGCTGGGCGCGCATGTAACGGCTGGTCTTGGTGCTGGCGCAAAACCTGAAATGGGGACGAAGGCGGCTGAAGAGAGCATTGAAGAAGTGATGGACCGTCTTATGGGTTCCAACATGGTGTTTATTACGGCTGGTATGGGCGGTGGTACGGGAACAGGCGCAGCGCCTGTGATTGCGCGTGCTTGCCGCGATGCGGGGATTTTGACTGTTGGTGTTGTGACCAAGCCATTCCATTTTGAAGGCACGCACCGTATGCGTCAGGCCGAAGCTGGTATCGCGCAAATGCAAGACTACGTGGACACTTTGATTGTCATTCCAAATCAGAACCTGTTCCGTGTGGCCAATGAAAAAACAACCTTCGCTGATGCGTTCCGTATGGCTGACTCAGTCTTGCAATCTGGTATCCGCAGTGTCACAGACCTGATTACCAAAGAAGGTCTTATTAATCTTGATTTCTCTGACATTCGCTCTGCGATGCTGGAAATGGGCAAGGCGATGATGGGGACGGGCGAAGCAGAAGGCGATCGCCGTGCGATTGAATCTGCGGAAGCCGCCATCAACAACCCATTGCTGGATGATGTGTCCATGAAGGGCGCGCGCGGCGTTATTATCAACGTCACGGGCGGATCTGACATGACATTGTTTGAAGTGGATGAGGCTTGTAACCGCATCCGTGATGAGGTTGACCCCAATGCCAATATCATCTTCGGCTCTACCTTTGATGAAAAAATGGAAGGCCGTATGCGCGTGTCTGTTGTGGCCACGGGTATTGATGTTGCGGAAGCAAAGCAGCCTGCAACCAACACGGGAGGTATCCGTGTTACGGCTGTGGGAAAGCCAGTATCGCTGCCTGAAACCAAACCGGTTTTTGAGCGGGCGAAACCATTGGTTACGAACACCATTCAAAATGCGACCTTGGCACAGCGCGCCGCTATTCCTGCAAAAGCGTCTTCTGCGCCGTTATACCAGCCTGCGCAGGATGAGCCAGAGCGGGATATGTTTGAACAGCAGGAATTCGTCCCAGCGGTACAGGCCGTGCAGTCGCGTCCTGCCGCCTCATACGAACAAGCCCCTGTCCAAAGCTATGCGCAGGCACAGCAGGAGCCGCAACCTGTTCAACAACAGGCATCGGGTATGCGCGGCATGTTGCATGAAGGGCATTTTATTCCGCCAAAAGCCGTAATGCCTGAACAAAAAGACGCGACGCCAAACTACGCCATGGGTGGTTTTGTCCAAAATCCCCAAGGGCAGGCGGGGTATAATTTGCGTCCGCCCGTTCCAGGTTCAACGCAGGCGGAAAAGAAAAAAACGCCCTCTTTGTTTGAACGCATCACTAGTGGCGTCCGTAAGGAATTTTCCCAACACCGTCAGGATGACGTGATGGGAGAGGGTGATGACGGCTCGGCCCAGGCCGCGACGGGGACAGGCGGGGGTGGTTTCCATTCCTCCCTACGTGCCTCCCCACGTGTCATGGAAAACCCCGCGCAAGGCCAGCTAAACATTGATGCTCCTGCCGCCACCCGCGCCAAGGGTGAGGAAGAACTTGATATTCCTGCCTTCTTGCGCCGCCAGGCCAATTAACCATCGTTTTTTTTCTGAGTGTCCTCCAGAAAAAATATAACTACAGGGAGCCTTCTGGCTCCCTTTTTTTGTTGCAAACACGTCTTGGTTGCCATAATAAATATAATATGAATTTTGCTATGTTGACTGTGTTTGCGAATGCCAAAGTGGCCGAAGAAGCTCGTAGCCTGACCATGCTCGGCTCACGGCAGGCTTATACAAACTTAAGCGTTGTTGTGGCTATGGCACAGGAAATACGCCAGATAAGGGAGAGGGGAGATAAAACGCTTGCGGCCTGTTTGTCGGATGAAGATGTTGAAACCTGTCACAAGGCTGCAACTTTTTTTAATGCGGTTATCAATGGCGCATCTCCAGAAAACACAACCGTTCTTGAAGATTTGTGCCACATATTCCAAAAAATTGTGACACATTATTTTGATCCAAAAATACAAGCTATAAAAGAAACATTGCAGGAGATGAAAAGGACTCATCAGCCCACGATGCAAAAGTTTGATTTTTTGATTGAGTGTGCCCGCAGGGATGTCAATGATGTCCGCGTTCTTTATGAATCTTTCTATCACGACGCCTCCAAAGCTCTGTCTGCGCCGCCTTGTGTTGATTTAAAAGCCTATTCATCTTTCAGGGAGGATTTTTTGGAAGCCGCAAAGGAAGATTCATATGCCGCTATAAAGGCATTTATTAAAAAAGTAGGCTTTCCCAAAGATATCCAGGAATCAACATTTGATATAGCAGAAAAAGAGCTTGAATTGCATCGCCATGTTCGCATTGCCCATGTGCTTGAAAAATTCACCTATGATCTTACAAATATTATGACCCCGCCGACAGCGCAAATCATAGCGCTCCCCAGACGGGCCATGTCTTAAATAACAACTTGAAAACAAAAGAAAATTTTGTGTAACACAGCGCAACAATCAGTGATTTGAGAAGCCTTTGTCGCGCCCCTATATTAAGGTCAGGTTTAACAACGAAAAGATTCTTTCGCCTTTATGCAGCACACTCTTACAAATCCCATCACATTTTCAGGCGTTGGCCTTCATTCAGGCAAAACGGTGATGATGCGCCTTGTGCCCGCGCCAGCTGACCATGGTGTGGTGTTTAAACATCTTGCGCACAAGCAAGGAAAGAATCTTATTCCCGCCCTCTATGACAACGTGGTGGATACGCGCCTTTGCACTGTGATTGCGAACAGGCATGGCGCGCGTGTTGGCACTATTGAGCATATTATGGCGGCCCTTCGCGGTATGGGCGTTGACAACGTGCTGGTGGAGGTTGATGCCGATGAAGTTCCTATTATGGATGGAAGCTCAAAGCCCTTCGTCGATTCTATTCAAAAGACAGGGCTGGTAGAGCAGGCTTCGCCGCGCCGCGCTATTAAAATTTTAAAAACTATCACGGTGCAAGAAGGCGATAAATCAATCACTCTTTCCCCTTCAGATGTCCCTGTTTATGCGGGGCGCATTCATTTTGAAAACACTCCCATCATTGGACAGCAGGATTATACGCTTCGTCTTGTGAACGGAAACTTTGCGCATGACGTGGCAGACTGCCGCACTTTTGGTTTTGAAAAAGACGCCATGATGCTTCGGGCTGCAGGGCTTGGTCTTGGCGGGTCTCTTGAAAATGCCGTTATTTTGAATGATGACGGGGTGATGAACCCTGAAGGGCTTCGCTGCTCTGATGAGTTTGTCCGCCATAAAATTCTGGACGCTGTGGGGGATTTGTACCTTGCAGGGGGCGTTATCCTTGGTCAGTATAGCGGGTATAAAGCAGGCCATGCCCTGAACAACGCCATTTTGCACGCGCTTTTTGCCGATAAAAATGCCTGGATGCCCGTAGATTTAATGGCGGATATTGACGAAAGTGAAGCCGTTATTCTGCGCCACCCTGCGCGCGCGGCCCGTCTTGCCGTTCATTAGGCTTACGTACCCTCCGTTTTCCTTAAAAACAGGTTGAAAAACTGTCGATTTTGGCTTTTCACGCTCGTGGCCAAAGGCTATGAATAGACATGCGCAAAAAACTTATCATTTTATCCTCCTTCGTGGCCCTTTCCCTTGTTGTTTCCACGGCCACGGCCCAAGCTCCGCAGGTGATCCCCGGCGATCTGCTGGTGATGCTTCGGTCCGATGGCTCGGCACAGAAGGTGGCGGAGGATCTGGCCGTATTCAACGGCACTGCCAAC
>CAUJHK010000063.1 GCA_963204715.1 Pseudomonadota bacterium
TGCTGAAATCATCGGCTATGGTATGTCGGGTGATGCGTATCATATTACATCACCCGCTGAAGGTGGTGATGGAGGATATCGCGCCATGAAGGCCGCATTGGCATCCGCCAAAATCAACCCTGAAGATGTTGGGTACATCAACGCACACGGCACGTCCACGCCAGTAGGGGATGGCATTGAATGCACGGCAGTAAAACGGTTGTTTGAAAACGCGCTTTCTACCATGTCGATGTCATCGACCAAATCTGCCATTGGTCACTTGCTGGGCGCGGCTGGCGCGGTTGAGGCCATTTATTCCATCAAGGCTCTTGAAACAGGAATTCTCCCCCCCACCTTGAATTTGGACAATGTGTCAGAGCCCTGTCAGGGGATAGACCTTGTGCCCAAAGTAGCAAAAGAGAAGAAGGTGAAAATCGCCCTTTCAAACTCCTTTGGCTTTGGCGGTACAAACGCCTCTGTTGTTATGCGTTCTTTGTAATTTCTGCTTTGCCGAATTTATTTTTAAGGTCATAGTATGAGGGTGAAAAAAATCGCCCTCATATTTTTTTGTGCCCTTGCTTTGCTGTTCCTTGTGATGGCTGGGTGGGTGGCGTGGTCTTACGCAGGCATCTCTCAGGCAGGCCCTCTTGAAAACACAAAAATTGTTTTGATTGAACGCGGCAAGGGCATTTCCTCCATTGCGCAAAAGCTTGAAGATGAGGGCGTTATATCATCCTCTCTGGTTTTTAAAATCCGAACAGTGCTGGATAGTGACAAACGCCCGCTGAAGGCAGGGGAGTATGAATTTACACAGAAGATCTCCATGAAGGATGCGATGGAACTTTTGCGCGCAGGCAAAGTGTATGATCGTAAAATTACGTTCCCTGAGGGCGTAACATCCTATCAAATCGTTGAAAGCCTGAAATTGAAAACAGATTTGACAGGGGATGTTTCTGACATTCCCGAAGATGGAACGTTGCTTCCCGAAACCTATCACTACATCAACAATGACAACCGTGCGACCATACTTGCGGCAATGACAGCGGCGATGGACAAAGTGGTTTTGGAGCTTTGGCCATCCCGCGTCGCTGACTTGCCTTTTACCACACAAAAACAGGCACTCACGCTCGCCTCCATCGTTGAAAAGGAAACGGGTATTGTGTCTGAACGCGCGCGCATTGCAGGCGTGTTCATCAACCGTTTAAAGCGCGGTATTCCTTTGCAAAGTGACCCAACGGTTATTTACGCCATGACCAAGGGACAAATTGAAAATGAAGGGCAAGGGCCCATAGGTCGCAGACTTTTGAGCAAGGATTTGTCCATTGAATCCCCCTATAATACCTACTTAAACGCTGGCCTTCCCCCCACGCCTATTGCCAATCCTGGCCGCGCGGCTATAGAGGCTGTGCTGCACCCTGAAGTGCATGACTATATCTATTTTGTAGCAGATGGAACGGGCGGCCATGTCTTTGCCAGAACATTGGCTGAGCATAATTCAAATGTCGCGCGCTGGCGCAAAATCCGCAAAAGCCAGTAGTTATTTTTTGTCCTCATCTCCCGCTTTTTTGGATGAGGTTTTGGTTTGGGCGGTGGCCGCGCTTGTGCCACCAAGACCTGGCGTTTGTGGGGCTGCGGCAGTTTTCGGAACAACGTTCATTTGAATCTGGCGTTGCAAGGTGGGGGCGTGCTTTAGGTTGTATGGGTCAACACCCATTAAAACAGAGCGTGCCGTGTTTTCATCCCCCAGATTATCGCGGTGAAGGGCTTGCGCAAATCTGCACCGTTTCATAAAGGCTTCAAACGCCACGACGGACCGCATTGGTTTTGCCAATGGGGATTTATCGCCAAACTGGCTGCCATAAGGGTCGTTCAGGTATAAAAGGGGGACTTCCATGGAATCCATCAAAAACCCGCCCTCCAATGTGCCAATAAAAACACGGTGGGCGAACAAAAGTTTTTCCTTATACGCTTCTTCCATGGGGATGTTGAGGTGGGTTGTGTGCCCTTCGCCAAACTCCAAAGTTACATCGCTTGTCTGGGCATCCAGAATAACGCCCGCCACGGGTGTTTTGAAGGTGCCAGCGCAAACAAGGGCGGCCTCGCTTTGTCCAGTCATAAAGAGGTCTATGTTCACGCTTTAAGATACCCTTTTCTAAGTGCAGGTTTTAGTCTATCAAGACCTATAGGATAAAGACAAATCAAGGCGTTATTATGTGCGGCATTGCCGGATTTTACAATGCAGGGGGGCAAAAGGACAAGCAGGCCATGGCGGCCACAGGGCTTGCCATGCACCGCGCCATTGCCCATCGCGGCCCTGATAGCGCAGATATCTGGCAAGATCCTGATGCTCCTCTTGTTCTGGCGCATCGCCGCCTGGCCATTGTGGATTTATCACCCGATGGCGCCCAGCCCATGGCCTCGCCTTCGGGGCGTTACATGGTGGTCTATAATGGCGAGATCTATAATTACCGCGAACTGCAAAAAGAGCTGGTGGAAGCAGGCCATGTTTTTAAAAGCAGGTCTGACACCGAAGTTTTTCTGGCGGGGGTTGATTACTGGGGGATAGCCCGCACCTTGCAAAAAATAAACGGCATGTTTGCCATTGCGTTGTGGGATCGTGCGCAAAAACAAATCCACTTCATCCGTGATCGTTTTGGCAAAAAACCTCTTTATGTTGGCTGGGCTGGTAAAAACCTTGTCTTTGCTTCTGAATTAAAGGCCTTGCACGCGCATCCTGATTTTACCCCCGTTCTAAACCGTGATGTTCTTGCGCAGTTTATGCGCTTTGGCTATGTATGCGCGCCAAACGCTATTTTTAAAAATATATGGCAGATGCTCCCCGCCACCATTTTGTCGATTGACTGCGCGTCTATGGATGTCGGTGCGGATTTGTCTTTGCACATGGATTCCTACTGGTCTTTGCGCCATGCGGTGGAAGAGGGGCGTGCCCACCCGCACGGGGGAAGCGAGCAGGAGATAATATCGGAGTTTGAAGAAAAGCTGGCTCTGGCCACGCGCCAGCGCATGGATTGTGATGTTCCTTTTGGCTCGTTCTTGTCGGGCGGGATTGATTCCTCACTGGTGACGGCCATGATGCAAAAATTCTCTGCCCGCCCTGTTCAGACATATTCCATAGGCTTTGCCGAAGACGGGTATGATGAATCAAAGCAAGCCGCGCAAATCGCAAAACATCTGGGCACAGACCATCATGCGTTTATGCTCTCGGCGCAAGACGCCTTGAATGTTATCCCATCCTTGCCTGATATGTATGATGAGCCTTTTGCGGATTCCTCCCAAATCCCCACGCATCTCATCTCAAAACTGGCGCGCAATCATGTCACCGTGGCACTAACAGGGGATGGCGGTGATGAAATAGCAGGGGGGTATCAGCGCCATACGCACATCCCTCCATTTTGGAACAAGGTAGGGTGGATTCCCCATGCTGTCCGCCAGCGTATGGGACATTTGATGATGAGAATCCCCCAGTCTGGGTATGACGCGCTGCGTCCATCTTACCCACAGTTCGGGCGGCGGGTTCATCGCATGGCAACGGTTGTGGCCTCCCGCACGCAGCATCACCTCTACACCAACCTTATGGAAGTCTGGCCACGCAAGGACAAAGTGGTTTTGGGCGCGCAGGATGCGCCCAGCGCACTGGAGACTCTTTCAAACTGGCCAGCAGGCTTGTCGATGGCGCAGCGCATGATGTTCTCAGACCTGCTCTCCTATCGCCCTGATGATTTGATGGTAAAGACGGACAGGGCCTCCATGGCTGTGTCTTTAGAAGCCCGCGCGCCGCTTATGGATTATGAGCTGTGTGAGTATAGCTGGCGTCTGCCCATGGACATGAAGATAAGAGGCTTGGAGGGAAAATGGATTTTGCGCCGCATTCTAGAAAAATATGTGCCGCGCCCACTCACCGACAGGCCAAAATCAGGGTTTGGCGTGCCGCTGCAGAACTGGCTTAAAGGCCCGCTTAAATCATGGGGTGATGATTTGCTCAATGAAGACAGGCTAAAGGCGCAAAATATTTTAAATGCCCCGCTTGTGGCGCAAAGGTGGCGTGGTTTTCAATCAGGGCGTGCAGGACACGCCAACGCATCAGATTTGTGGAGTGCTCTGATGTATCAGTCATGGCATGACCGCTGGATGAAATAAGAGAGTTTTTTAGTATGGCGCATAAAGGCAAATTTTTACTGGTCGTGGGGAATATTGATACATTCTGGACTCACCGCATAGGTCTTGCCCGCGCCATTATAAAAGACGGGTGGGAACTTCATCTGGCCACCAGCAACGCCTCAAACGATAAACAACTTTTGCAAGAAGGTATTATTCCGCATGACCTTCCCTCATACACTTCTTCTCTCAACCCCATCCCGCAGGCAAAGGTCTTTGTGGCGCTAACAAAAATCATAAAAAATGTGCGTCCTGATATCATCCACGCCATCACCATCCGTTATTCCTTTTGGACAGGTCTTTCAAGGCGTGTTTTAAACTGCCAAACACCATGCGTGTTTACCATAGCGGGTCTGGGGTCTTTGTTTTTATCAAGCCACGCCTCCGTGCGGGCGGTGCGCATAGGCATCGTGCCGTTGTTGAGGTTTGTATTGGGCGGCGCACACCATAAAGTCATCTTTCAAAACAATGATGATGCAAAAACGCTTATAAAACTTGGCGCAGTAAAAAAAGAAAACGCGGTTCTTATTCGCGGCTCAGGCGTGGATATTCATCTCTTTAAACCAGTGCCAGAACCGCAAAACACAATCCCTTCCGTTTTGTTTTGCTCGCGTCTTTTGCGCGCCAAAGGCATTGGTGAATTTGTCCACGCCGCCCGTATTGTAAAATCAAAAGGTATTTCCGCCCGCTTTTTGGTGGTGGGGGATGTGGCCATAGGCAATCATGATTCCATCACCCGCGCCCAAATTCAGGAATGGCATAATGAGGGCAGTATTGAATGGCTGGGACAGCGCTCAGACATTGAAGAGTTGATGGCGCAAAGCGCACTTGTGACCTTGCCGTCTTATTACGGGGAAGGCGTGCCAAAGGTTTTGCTGGAAGCGGCAGCATCAGGTCGCCCCATTGTCACAACCACCATGCCAGGTTGCCGTGATGTGGTGGAAGATGGGGTGAGCGGCTTGTTGGTCGAACCAAAAAATGCGTGGGATTTGGCCGCCGCGTTTGAAAAACTTCTGGGTGATAGCGCCCTGCGCGCTTCCATGGGTTTGGCTGCCAGAAAAAGGGCAGAAGATATGTTTGCGCTGGAAAAAATAAACGCCAAGACATTGGCGGTTTACAGGACATTATTTTTTGCCAATGAAAAAGCAGCCGAAAGTCTGGCTGCTTAAAAATTCGACCATCTGGAGCGGGTGAAGGGATTCGAACCCTCGGCCCTAACCTTGGCAAGGTTATGCTCTACCCCTGAGCTACACCCGCGCACCAGATTTGGCGATAAGGGGCATTTATAAGCATCGGACGGGAAAAATCAAGCCCGAAAACGCATAAATTTATCAATAAGTTAAAAGGGGCTAAAGGCCAACCTGCACCAGCGGGACAATATATCCTAAAGGCTCTGCATGTCCTTTTGTCACTTCCAGCACGATCATGGAAGGCGTTCTTTCCACGGTTTCCCCTATAAAAGCGGAAATTTCTACAGGGAGCAGGCTGGAATCATTGTTTTCAAAAACAAGGGAGAACAATCTTTGTTCGCGGTAATATTCAATATATTTGATGTCGAAAGGAAAAGGCTCATCCGTTCCCAATACCAGCCGTCCATCATCGCTTTGTGCTAGCTCTATCATTGTGGCCCCTGCCAGAAGGTAGAGGCCAAGGTAAACCTGTTTTGTGGCGGCGCTTTAGGTCTGGCCGCAGGACTTGTGGCCCTAGGGTATGTCAAACCGACATTGCCTTGAAGTGTTTGTAAAGATGTTATAGCGCCAGTCAAACCCAGACCACGCATTGGTGTCTTGTTCGCCATCTCTTTAATCCCTGTGTTACGTTTCTTGTTTTTATGAACTTGCCCCCATCATGCCATAAAGTCTTAACACTTTACAAATTTATGGCCAAACCCTTGCAAAACAGCCGCTTTTTGTCCATATCTTATGCCATGACAAACACAGCCGAAATAATACCTGATTCGAACGGGGCGGATTTGCCGACAACGCCGCAAGCCTTGATGCAAAGGCTTCGAGAGCTTGGCATTGATTACACCCTTCACCACCACAAAGCAGTTTTCACTGTGGCCGAAGCCATGGAGGTGGAGCGCGATATGGAAGGCGCGCAGTGCCGAAACCTGTTTTTGCGTGACAAAAAGAAAAACAATTTTCTGGTGGTGCTTCGCAATGAAACCGAAGTGGACATTAAAAAATTACAGCCTCTGATTGGCGCGGACAAGCTCTCCTTTGGCTCGGCTGACAGGCTCATGGAATATCTGGGTGTGCGCCCAGGCTCTGTTTGTCCTTATGCCATCATCAATGATGTTGGGCAGAATGTTAAAATTATCCTTGATAAATCCATGATGCAGGCTTCATGCGTGAACTATCACCCGTTGATCAACACCATGACCATCGGCTGTGTGCCCGCTGATTTGCTGCGCTTTATTGAAAGCACTGGCCATACGCCCTATGTCATGGATTTAACACCCGCAAAACCCGATGATAAGGTAGAATAATTATGGCTCTCTTTGGTTTTCCCTCCTCCCCTAAAAAAGAGGCCGCCCCAGCGCGCACTGACAATGCTGTGGTGTTTGATGTCACAACGCCTGATTTTGAGGTAAGCGTGCTCAAAGCCTCCATGGAAAAACCTGTGCTGGTAGATTTTTGGGCGCCTTGGTGCGGGCCTTGCAAGCAGTTGATGCCCGTGTTGGAGGCAGAAGTGATTGCCGCGGGCGGTGAGGTATTGCTGGCCAAAGTAAACATTGATGAAAATCCAGAGCTGGCGCAAGCACTGCGCATCCAATCTGTGCCAACCGTTATGGCGTTTTTCCAAGGTCAGCCTGTTACGGGTTTCACGGGCGCGCGCCCACAATCGGATATTAAAAATTTGATAGCGCAGTTGGTGGCCCTGTCGCGCTCGGCCAAGCCTGATGCGCTGGATATCCCCACATCCCTAAAACAGGCGGCAGAGCTTCTGGCGGCGGGTGATGCCATGGCGGCGCAGGATGTATATATCCGCATCCTAAGCCAGGATGAAACCAGTGTGGAGGCTTATGTCGGCATGGTGCGCTGTTTGATAGTCGCTGGCGCGCTTGATCAGGCGCAAAGCATGCTGGAAGATGCGCCAGACACCATGTCCAAAAACCCTGCTCTGCAATCTGCCCAAACGGCGCTTGAACTTGCCAAAGGCGCGGGAGAAGCCATAAAAAAATTAAAACCCCTCATGGACGCTTCGTCCAAAAATCCGCAAGACCATCAGGCAAGGTTTGATCTGGCCTGCGCCCAGTTTGCGGCAGGCCAGAAGCGTGAGGCCATTGATAACCTCTTGCTCATTATCCAAAAGGAGCAAGGCTGGACTGATGGTGCGGCGCGAAAAGAATTGCTCAAGTTTTTTGAAGCGCTGGGTTTTTCAGACCCCTTAAGTGTTGAAGGGCGTAAAAAACTCTCCCTCCTCCTGTTTTCTTAAAGAAAAAGCCCTATACTTAGATTGTATGATGCGTCAGCCCGCCATAGCGTTTGAAGACCTGCCATCGGAAATGCCCATATTTCCGCTAGCAGGTGTTTTGCTTTTACCGCGCGGGCAATTGCCTTTGAATGTGTTTGAACCGCGCTATCTTTCCATGGTGGATGACGCCATGAGAAGCCACCGTTTGATTGGCATGATACAACCACAAGACAATGGAGAGCTATATACCATTGGCTGTGCGGGGCGTATTTTCAGTTATCATGAAACGACGGATGGCCGCACCGAAATTGTTTTAAGTGGCGTCTGCCGTTT
The DNA here is from genome assembly GCA_963204715.1 of Pseudomonadota bacterium. Lineage (GTDB taxonomy): Bacteria > Pseudomonadota > Alphaproteobacteria > Micavibrionales > Micavibrionaceae > Micavibrio_A. The sequence continues at coordinate 7,909 of CAUJHK010000063.1, forward strand.
TAAAATCAAAAATGAACTCTCGCAAAAAGACGGCTACAGGCGCATTACACCTGACTGGGCGGACTATCAAAAAGATATGGAGCCTATGGGGTGTCTGGATCTGGACCGCGCGGCCTTTTCAAAACAGCTTAAAACCTATTTTGAACAGCAGGGTTTAAGCTGCAGCTGGAATGCAGTGCAAGAAGCGTCCGATGAAAAGCTCATTACCTGCCTTGCCATGATATGCCCGTTTGAGGCATCTGCAAAACAAGCCCTTTTGGAAACACCCTGCTGCAAGGAACGTGCAAAACTATTTATGAGTCTTTTGGAAATGGCAACGGGTATGGATCTGGCCATCAAACATTAGGGCATTTTAAAAAACCAGTTTTCATTTTATTAAAAAAGGCCTAGATGTTTTGATATGTCGCACGCAACAAATCCCAAGCTTCTTGAAATTCTGGTCTGCCCTTTGACCAAGGTGCCGCTTCGCTATGATGCCGCCAAACAGGAATTGATTTCCGATCAAGCTGGCCTTGCCTACCCCATCCGTGATGGAATCCCCATCATGCTGGTGGACGAGGCGCGGAAACTATAAATCTTGACTCTTTTTGAAGTTTTTGGCTTACTGTTCGTCATGGCTTTTGGAACACGCACCGCATTGAACCTCCTCCTCCTTATCACCCCCTGAAGGGGCATGGGGCGTATGCGCCCGCCTTCAGGGGATGCCAGCAACAGCTTTTCAAATTTTCACAAAATCGACAAATGGACTATTGAACCGGAATAGGTCAATGGTATGAAGGACTTAAAAAATGATTATAGAAAATACTACCACAAAGCCAAGAGTTTTGGTCTTTGATACAACCTTGCGGGACGGGGAACAATCGCCCGGATGCTCCATGAATCTGGAAGAAAAATTGCGCATCGCCCGCCTTTTGGATGACATGGGTGTGGACATTATCGAGGCAGGGTTTCCTATCGCCAGCCCAGGGGACTTTGAAGCGGTCAATGAAATTGCCAAGGTGATAAAGCGTGCGACGGTGTGTGGACTGTCCCGCGCCATTGAGCGTGATATTGACGTGGCGGGGGAAGCGTTAAAGCCCGCGCAAAACAGGCGCATCCACACTTTCATTTCAACATCCCCGCAACACATGCGCTACCAACTTCAAATGGACGAAGAACAGGTTTTGGAATCCATTGTGGGGTCTGTCACGCGTGCGCGCAAATATACGGATAATGTGGAATGGTCGGCCATGGATGCCACAAGGTCTGACTGGGACTTTTTGTGCAAAGCCATTGATACGGCCATTAAATGCGGGGCAAATACCATCAATATTCCTGATACCGTCGGCTACGCTGTGCCAACGGAATTCGCCGAGCTTATTACCTATATCCGCAATAACGTCACAGACATTGATAAGGCCATTATCTCTGTTCACTGCCACAATGACCTTGGTTTGGCCGTGGCAAATTCGCTATCGGGTGTTATGGCGGGTGCGCGGCAAATTGAATGCACCATCAACGGCATCGGGGAGCGTGCAGGGAACGCCGCGCTGGAAGAAGTTGTTATGGCACTTAAAACCCGTAATGACCGCATGCCCTTTGAATGTGGCATTGACACAAGCATGATTATGAAGGCGTCTCGCACATTGTCCAACACCATTGGCTTTAACGTGCAGCCCAACAAGGCGATTGTAGGGGCAAACGCTTTTGCCCATGAAAGCGGTATTCACCAAGATGGCGTTTTAAAGAATGCCTCGACGTATGAGATTATGACGCCTGAATCTGTTGGGCTAACGCGCTCTGAACTGGTGCTTGGCAAACATTCGGGGCGGCACGCGCTTAAATCCCGCGTGGCAGAACTTGGCTATGAGCTGGGCGATAATGCGTTAAATGACTTGTTTAAGCGCTTTAAAGATCTGGCGGATAAGAAAAAGCTGGTGCTGGATGAAGATATCATAGCGTTGATTGAAGATGAGGCCGCCACGCAAGACGATGCGATACGCTTTTTGTCCTTACAAATTCAGGCAGGCACCAAATGCCCGCAGGTTGCGGAGTTGGAACTCACCATTGAGGGGGCGACAAAGTCCATAACCGTTGAAGGCAACGGGCCTGTGGATGCTATTTTCAAGGCCATCCGCACATTGGTGCCGCATGATGAATCTGCGCTGCAGCTTTATCAGGTGCATGCCATTACAGGCGGGACAGATGCGCAGGCCGAGGTGACGGTGCGTCTGGCAGAAGGGGCGCGGACTTTCAATGGACAAGGAACGGATGCGGATACGCTGGTGGCTTCCGCGCGCGCCTACATCCATGCGTTAAACAAACTCATGGCCAACCGCGCAAAAGCCAAAGCGGCATAACAGCCTGTTGATAAGTTTGTTGATGTTTGTATGCGCCCCTGTGAGTAACTTCTTGTGGCAGATACAATTGTGCTTCTTGATGCGCACTTTCAACTTCACAGGATTTATCATGAAAAACTTATTGCTTTTGGGCGTGGCTGCGTTTGCTTTTGTATCACCGGCGTTGGCGGAGGATAATATCCCTGGCGACTTTTCAACAACGATTGGGTTCGTTTCTGAATATTCTTTCCGCGGCATAGCGCAGTCCAATGAAGGGCCAGCCGTCCAAGGGTCTATAGATTGGAGTCATGACTCAGGCTTTTACGCAGGTGTATGGGGCTCCAACGTAGAGTTTACAGATGCCAGTTTGGAAACAGATCTTTACGCAGGCTATAGCGGCGAAGTAAATGGCTTTACCTATGACATTGGCGGTATTTACTATGTCTACCCTGGCTCAAAGGAAAGCCAGCATGACTATAACTTTGCAGAAGCTGCGCTGGCTTTGGGGTATGATTTTGACGTGGCGGCTTTGTCGGCTTCTGTCAACTACTCCCCTGATTACTTTGGTGGTAGCGGAGATGCGGTGTATGCGGCAGGAAATGTTGATGTTCCTTTGCCATTCCTTCCCTTTGATACAGCTTTGAACGCCAGCTATGGCCATCAGTGGATTGATGACAACGCCGCCTTTGGCGTGGAGGATTACAGCGACTGGGGCATTGGACTGTCTTCCAACATCGAAGGCTTTGATGTTG
>CAUJHK010000064.1 GCA_963204715.1 Pseudomonadota bacterium
GAAATAGACAATGTGGAGTTTGATGGCAAAAAGGCTGGCTGCGCCCATCAAAGCGGTAGCGGTTCATCCGCAATTTTTCAATACTACCAAGTGCTTCTCGCACGTTAATAGTGTGTAAATTTTCTATGGCGCGTGCTTCAATCATGCTATGGATTATGGCATGACGCAGATGAATCCATCCAAGGCAGATTCTATAAATCTCCCCGACATTCCTTCTTTGTATGTGAATGCCAAAAATGCGTTTGTGCTTTCGACGGATGGGGAGGTGTCAACGCTCTCCCATGCTCGCGCAGCGCAGCTTTTGCAAAACAATCCTGTGCTTGTGTGCCATGCGCCATACACATCAAAACGCCTTGGCGTGTCCTCCCTTATGGCATTTGATGTCCTTGAATTGTTCGCATTCGTACATCCAGCAACCTTTTGCGTGCCCACGCCTGTGGGGCTGTCAAAGGCTCTGGGCATTCCCGCACCAAAAGAGGCGGAAGATTATCCGCTGGCCCTGCTACAATGCGCCTCCGCGCTTCTAAGCGACATTCGTCAAGACCAATGGCGCGGGCGGGCAGACCCATTAAAAATAGCAGGGGTTATGGGACAAAACGGAAAAGGTTGGCCATGGACATCTTTTATATTTTCCGCCCTTGGACAAAAATTTGATGACAAGGAAATCTATGTTTCAAAGGCTGATTTAAACATCTGGAAATCCTTGCCTGAATGGGCGGAAGGCGCGCCGCCGCCGCCGCCTTCCCACCATGCCATCACAGGACAGGAAGCGCGTGAAAAACTCTCCGATGTTTTGGGGCATGGCTCTGAAGCAAGGGAAGAACAAAAACAATATGCTGGTTTAATGGCGGGCATGTTCTTGCCAAAAAACAGCGATAACCCTACGGCCATACTGGCCGAAGCTGGCACAGGCGTTGGCAAAACGCTCGGCTATCTTGCGCCAGCCTCCCTTTGGGCACAAAAGAACAAAGGCTGCGTGTGGGTGTCCACCTTTACCAAAAATCTGCAACGACAAATCAATCAGGAGCTAGATAAAATATACCCTGAAAGTGATTTGAAAGATTCAAAAGTGGCCGTGCGAAAAGGGCGCGAAAATTATCTGTGCCTGCTCAATTTTGAAGACATCGCAACAGGCGCTGCGCTTGCAAAACACCCCAATGTCGCCATAGCGGCGGGTATTATGGCGCGCTGGGCGGCGGCCACAAAAGATGGTGATTTATCGGGGGGTGATTTTCCGGGGTGGATAACAGGGCTTTTGGGACATCAATACACAACGTCTTTGGCGGACCGCAGGGGGGAGTGTATTTATTCCGCCTGCGATCATTACCACCGCTGCTTTGTTGAACGCTCGGTCAGGAAAGCCCGCCATGCGGATATTGTTGTTGCCAATCACGCGCTGGTCATGATTCAAACGGCAGATTCAGGCGCGGAGTCTGACCTTCCCCGCCATTATATTTTTGATGAAGGACATCATTTGTTTGATGCCGCGGATTCCGCCTATGCGGGACACTTAACCGCGCTTGAAACCTATGATTTGCGCCGCTGGATACGTGGCAATGAAGGTGGTCAAAAGTCGCGTGCGCGCGGGCTTAAACGTCGTGGTGAAGACTGCGTGGCGGGAAGTGCAGCGTTAGAACAACTCCTGCAGGATGTTTTAGAACGCGCGCGGGTTTTAACCTCTGATGGTTGGACATCCCGTTTTAAAGAAAAAAACCCCAAAGGGGAGATGGAAGATTTTCTGCATGCTCTCTATGCGCAGGTGCATGCGCGTGCAGACGGGCGCGACAGCCCCTACTCCTTGGAAACAGACACCCAGCCCGTTACGGATGATGTTAAAAAAACGGGTGCCGCCTTAAAGGCCGCGCTGTTGCAGCTTCATGCCCCCATGGAAGCTTTGTCCAATGGCCTTCGCAAAAAGCTGAATGATGAGGCCGATACGCTGGAAGCTGATATGCGACGCAGGCTTGATGCGCTGGTTCACACGCTCGGCCTTCGCGCGCGCAACGTCATGGGCTGGGTACAAATGCTTGAAACGCTTCTTGTGTCAGCCCCATCAGAACAGTTTATAGACTGGATGGAGATAGACCGTAACGAAGGCCGCGTTATAGACATTGGCTTATATCGTCATTGGGTAGATCCCATGGTGCCCTTTGCCGCCTCGCTTGCCCCGCATGCGCATGGCGTGGCTGTTACGTCCGCCACCTTGCGCGATGGAACGGATGATGAAGATGAAAACTGGCGCGTGGCGCGAAATATCTCTGGCCTGTCACATTTAACGCCTGACATCACACAAGAAAAATTCGCCTCCCCGTTTGATTACGCCTCTTCTACAAAAATTTTCGTGATTAACGATGTCAGGAAGGATGATCTGGCGCAGGTATCTAGCGCTTATCAAACCTTGTTCCGCGCTTCTGGCGGCGGTGCGCTCGGGCTTTTTACGGCCATATCGCGCCTTCGCGCGGTGCATGAATCCATCGCGTCAGCACTTGAGGAAAATGGCCTACATTTATATGCCCAGCATGTGGATGCCATGGACAATGGCACGCTTGTGGATGTGTTTCGTGATGATATCAATGCCTGCCTTTTGGGGACAGACGCTGTGCGTGATGGCGTTGATGTGCCGGGGGATTCTTTAAGGCTTATTGTGTTTGACCGCGTTTCTTGGCCACGGCCAACCATTCTTCACCGCGCGCGGCGTGAAGCCTTTGGCAAAAAACAATATGATGACCGCATCACAAGGCTAAAACTCAAACAAGCCTTTGGGCGGCTTATACGCCGCGCGGGCGATAAGGGCGTGTTTGTGATGCTTGATTCCATGCTCCCCTCTCGCCTTTATGGCGCGTTCCCGCAAGGCGTGGAGGTACAAAAGGTCGGGCTGTCCGAAGCCGCAGAAGAGATCAGGAAGTTTTTAAATGCCAAGTCCGCTTCATAGGGCTGTTACAAGCTAAGCGGCTTTTGCGGCGTCCAGTTTTGCAGCCGCCATGGCCAGTTTCTTTTGCAAGATAGATTTTTGCGTTGTGTCGCTCGCTACTTTAATCTCGTCATTCAGGTTGGCGATATCCTGCTCTATTGTCGCGGCGTTCAGGTCTGCCACATTCACGGCCTGTTCGGCCAGTATGGTGCAGTTGGCCGCAGTTACATCGGCAAATCCACCCGCGATAAAAATCTTTTTGGGCGCGTCCCCTTCTTTGGCAATCACTTCCACAACGCCGGGCTTAATGGCCGCCATCAAGGACATATGGCCCGCACGCACACCAAAATATCCCTCTTCGCCCGGAATAGTCACTTGCCACGCAGGCTCAGAGGCCAGAATTTTTTCTGGTGATACCAGTTCAAAATTGAATGTTTGGTTCGGTTCCATTTTTTATCCAATCAAATTTATTTAATATACGCCAACAACTGGTTTTGACTCTTCTGCCATACGAAGGGATTTTTCCGTTGGTGAATATTCGGGTTTTAAACAATTATCCCGCTCTTCTGAAAAAAACTTGCCAGCAAGAAAAATTGGCATAGACAAAATCCCAGCGAATAACGAAGCTTCAAATTTTCCCGATAACAAAAACGCCCCAGAAACACAAGAAAGTCCCAATCCAACATTAAAAGCCCTATCTGATTTGCTCGCAAGGCTCGCAATATCAAATAGTTTGGCCAGTTGTTTCGTTGATGAATCCATTGACTGTCCTACGCGGCCTCTGCTGCCATTTTCTTGGCTTTGGCTTCGGCCTCTTCAATGGTGCCTACCATGTAGAACGCGCTCTCTGGCAAATGGTCATACTTTCCATCCACAATCGCGCGGAAACCTTTGATGGTATCGGCCAACTGTACGAACACCCCAGGGCTTCCTGTAAACACTTCGGCCACATGGAACGGTTGTGACAAGAAGCGTTGAATTTTACGGGCGCGTGCCACCACCAGCTTGTCTTCTTCCGATAATTCATCCATACCCAAAATCGCGATAATGTCCTGAAGGGCTTTATATTGCTGCAATGTCTTTTGAACATCGGCGGCACATTTATAATGCTCTTCGCCCACAACGCGCGGGTCAAGAATACGGGATGTTGAATCCAGCGGGTCAACGGCAGGGTAAATACCCAATTCCGCAATCTGACGGCTTAGAACGGTTGTTGCGTCCAAGTGCGCAAACGTTGTCGCTGGCGCAGGGTCTGTCAAATCGTCCGCAGGGACGTAAACGGCCTGAACGGATGTAATAGATCCTTTGTTTGTTGATGTAATACGTTCTTGCAATGCGCCCATGTCGGTCGCCAAGGTTGGTTGATACCCCACGGCAGAAGGAATACGCCCAAGAAGAGCAGACACTTCGGCGCCCGCTTGTGTGAAACGGAACACGTTGTCCATAAAGAACAAAACGTCCTGGCCTTCTTCATCACGGAAATATTCCGCCATGGAAAGACCAGACAAGGCGACACGAGCACGCGCCCCTGGTGGTTCATTCATCTGGCCATACACCAACGCCACTTTTGATACACCGTCCAGCTTTATAACGCCTGCGTCCATCATCTCGTGGTACAAATCGTTCCCCTCACGGGTACGCTCACCCACACCGGCGAATACAGACACACCGCCGTGCGCTTTTGCGATGTTGTTGATAAGCTCTTGAATGGTCACGGTCTTGCCCACGCCAGCGCCGCCGAACAAACCAATTTTTCCGCCTTTCAGGTACGGGCAAAGAAGGTCAACAACTTTAATCCCTGTCACCAACTGCTCGGCTTCCGCCGCTTGGTCAACGAAGGATGGTGCCTCGCGGTGAATGGGGTATCTCTTGGCGGTGTTGACGGGGCCGCGCTCATCAATAGGCTGGCCAATCACGTCCATAATACGTCCGAGTGTCTGAGGGCCTACGGGCACAGAAATCGGCGCCCCCATGTCGAATACTTCTGCGCCGCGGACAAGGCCGTCGGTAGAGTCCATAGCGATGGCACGCACTGTGTTTTCACCCAGATGCTGCGCCACTTCCAAAACCAGCGTTTTGCCGTTGTTGTCCGTTGTGATCGCGTTCAAAATCGCGGGAACATCTCCATTGGGGAATGTAACATCCACTACCGCGCCTAGAACCTGTGATATAAAACCTTTTGCTTGTGACATTTTTTCTTTCTTCCTTTTATTTAAATTCTTTTATACGGCTTCCGCGCCGGAAATAATTTCAATCAGTTCTTTGGTAATATACGCCTGACGCGCGCGGTTATATTTAATGCTTAATTGTTTAATCATGTCGCCCGCGTTGCGTGTGGCGTTGTCCATCGCCGTCATACGGGCGGCGTGTTCACCAGCGGCAGAATCGAGCATCGCACGGAACATTTGCACACCAAGGTTTTTGGGAAGAAGCAATGATAATATTTTTTCTTCTTCAGGTTCGAATGTATAGGGCGATGTCAACTCTTGCGTCTTTTCATTTTTCAAAGGCGCGGCAGATTTTTCTATCTTGAATGGAATAATCTGCTGCATCGTTGGTTTTTGCGTCAGCACAGATACAAACTTGTTGTATATAATGTGCGCAACGTCAAACGCGCCCTCTTCAAACAAAGATAAAACATATTGCGTAACTTCATCCACATCGGAAAAAGACAAAAACTTTCCGCCGCCAAGGTTGGTAAAGCTTTTGATAATTTTGTCGGCGTGGTCGCGTTTTAAAAGGTCGCGCGCCTTGCGGCCGACGGTGACAAGTTTGACCGTTTTGCCCGCAGCCGTAAGGGTGCGAATTTCATGGCGCGCTGTGCGCACAAGGTTGCCGTTAAATCCGCCCGCAAGGCCGCGGTCAGATGTTATTACAACAATCACATGCACATCGTCTTTTCCTGTGCCTGCCAGCAATTTGGGGGAGGCGTTGGTGATGACAACATTGCCCGCCACACGTTCCATCATGCCAGCCATGGCGGTGGCATAAGGCTGCGCGGCTTCCGCCCGCTCCTGCGATCTTTTTAATTTACTCGCCGCCACCATTTTCATCGCCGACGTAATCTTGCGCGTCGACTTAACGGATACGATGCGGTTTCTATAATCTTTTAAACTTGGCATTTCCTAAACCATTTTTTAAACCGCCAAGGCGCAAAGACGCCAAGACTATTTCCTTCTAACCATTCTTTTAATTCCGTCTTTAATCAAAGGGGAATTAAAATTTATTAAATATCCCAATCTTGTTTGCGTCAGTTTCATATATGTTAGCAATTGAGCTTCATGCACTGGTAATATTTTTTCAACTGCTTTAACTTCAACAACAATGCTTTCTGCAACAAAAATATCTATCCTAAAACCCTGTTCTATTTCCTCGCCTCTAAAGTAAAGTGGAATATTTTTTTGTATTTCCAAATCAATTCCACGAAACTTTAATTCCTTAACAAGGCAGGCCTCATAAACACTTTCTAATAAACCAGGGCCAAAAGTGGTATGAACATAAAACGCACTATCAACGATGATTTTTCCTATTTTATCATCTTCAAAATCCGACACATCTAACAATTCAACATCTATCACTTTATCTTTGCGCCTTTGTGTCTTGGCGGTTCAAACTAATCTTCCTTAAGCCGCTTTCTTCACTGTCCCGACATAGTTTTCGGCAAAGCTTCCCAAAAATTCTTTCATGCGGGCTTCAACACCATCAATTTTCTGGTCTTTTTTAATGCCTTCCAGAATGTCTTTGCCGTTCGCGCGGAGTGTATCAAGCATCATATTTTCAAACTTTGACACATCGTTTACGGCCACGTTGTCCAGATATCCTTTTGTACCCGCATAAATCACGACAACCTGTTCTTCAACGGTCATCGGTGAATATTGCGGCTGTTTCAAAAGCTGAGTCAAACGCGCACCGCGTGCCAGAAGTTTTTGGGTAGAGGCATCAAGGTCTGATGCGAACTGCGCAAACGCCTCCATCTCGCGGAACTGCGCCAGTTCCAGCTTGATAGAACCTGCCACTTGTTTCATCGCCTTAATCTGCGCGGCAGAACCCACGCGGGACACGGACAAACCAACGTTAATCGCGGGGCGAATACCTTTAAAGAACAATCCTGTTTCCAAGAAAATCTGACCATCGGTAATCGAAATTACGTTTGTTGGAATGTATGCGGACACGTCCCCTGCTTGTGTTTCGATGATTGGCAATGCGGTCATAGAACCAGCGCCAAGAGAATCATTCACCTTACAGGCGCGCTCCAAAAGGCGTGAGTGAATGTAGAACACATCACCTGGGTATGCTTCGCGGCCAGGGGGGCGACGCAGCAACAATGACATCTGGCGATACGCAACCGCCTGCTTGGACAAATCATCATACACGATTAAAGCGTGCTGGCCGTTGTCACGGAAATATTCACCCATTGTGCAGCCTGTATAAGGCGCAAGAAATTGCATCGGCGCTGGGTCAGATGCTGTCGCGGCCACAACAATGGAATATTCCATCGCGCCGTTGTCTTCCAGTTCACGCACCAGCTGCGCAACCGTTGATCGTTTTTGGCCAATCGCCACATAAATGCAGAACATGTGCTTTTTGGCATCAGGGTCTTTGTTCACGTTTTTCTGGTTGATGATGGCGTCAATGGCGACAGCGGTTTTACCAGTCTGGCGGTCACCGATGATAAGCTCACGCTGGCCACGTCCAACGGGGACAAGCGCATCAATCGCTTTAAGGCCTGTCTGCATTGGCTCATGCACAGACTTACGGGCAATAACGCCGGGCGCTTTTACTTCAACGCGTGAGAATGTCACGTCTTTCAAAGGGCCTTTGCCATCAATAGGGTTTCCAAGGCCGTCCACAACGCGGCCCAGCAGGCCTTTGCCCACAGGCACCTGAACAATCTCGCCCGTACGTTTAACAATATCGCCTTCTTTAATCTCGCGGTCGGCGCCAAATAACACAACCCCGACATTGTCAGATTCAAGGTTTAGCGCCATGCCTTTTACGCCGCCTGGAAATTCCACCATCTCGCCAGCCTGAACGCGGTCAAGACCATACACGCGGGCAACGCCGTCCCCGACTGATAAAACCTGACCAATTTCAGACACGTTTGCATCGGCACTAAAATTTGCAATCTGCTTTTTCAGGATGTCTGTAATTTCGGCTGCTTTAATTTCCATTTTCTTTTCTTCCTCTTTTTATTTTTTAAAACCACGAACGGTTGTCTATAAATGTGTTTACGCCGCTTTTACATCGCTCTTCATAGCGCGCGCCATGCGGTCAAGCTTCGTCTTAATCGAATCATCAATCAGCAAGGAACCCAGCGTAATGCTCACCCCGCCAATCAGGGCAGGGTTTACGCTCGCGTCCATAGCCACAGGCTTGCCTATGGTTTTAGACAAAGCATCTTGCAGATTCCTGGTCTGCGCCGCAGACAAAGCCGTGGCACTTTGCACGGTTGCGCGCACTTCTCCACGGCGTGATGATATATTGTCTTCAACCGCCTTTAAAATTGGCGCAAGCTCAGGCAGGCGTCTGTTGTGCGCCAGCACCATCAAAAAGTTGCTCACCAATGGCGAAAGCCCCGCTTTTTGTGCAATGGCCATCAGGGCCTCTTGCTGGGTGCGCATAGGCGTCAGAGGAGATGCCAGCATCGCCCGCAAACCTGCGGAAGTTTCCATCATGGATGACAAGGCGGCCACATCTTTTTCAATTTGAGGAATCGCGCCACCCTCATTGGCCAGTTCGACCAAAGCAGACGCATAACGGAAGGCGGCAGTGCCTGAGGATCTCTTATTAGAAGCCACGCATGTCCCTTAATATCAAGAGTTTAAATTGCTAAAAGTTGCGCTTGAGATAGCACACGATTGCGGGGCTTGCAAGCCTAGAGAAACAGCCAAGGAGCAACTCTTTTAAAGCCATTTGAAAACAGGTGGATTTAATACATATGGAAATTAAAAAATGTGCCATTTCCCACGCCCAAAACAGCGCCCAAACCCTTCAAAAACACCAGATGCGCCACGTAAATCTCCAATGACCTGCGCCCGCACAGCTTGAAAAACCCTGCAACAGGGCGTGGCAGGGCAGAATTAAGCCTCTCACACTGGGCGGGCTTAAAGCGCGTTAACCCCATCGTGACCACAAAAATCCCCGCTCCTGCCAGAATCGCCTGCATGCCTTCAAAATTAAAAAACACATATGTCTGGTATAAAATATGGGAAAAAGCAGCCACGCAGGCAAATACAAAGAATCGCTCCTTGTCCATAAAGGTAAGCTCATAGCGGTTGCGGGTTATATAACCCAGCATCACCATCAGGAATATTTCTGACCCATAATCCACAATCGCCGCCACAGGAATGGCCATGGCAAAGGCCACAAAGACAATGGGGTATAAAAGCGCGGGGTTTGTTTTAATGCTCGCCATAACGGGGTCTATAGCAAAGCGCGCCGCCAATATGGTGGCCAGAATACACAGCGGCATCACCGCCTGCCCCACCACAACATTGGTCAGGGCAATGATGGCCACGCCTGCCCAAAGCATGGGGGACATATCGCGGCTTTTCGCGTAGCCAATCAAAAACAACCATACGGGCGCGGACATCCGCCCCACCACACGCCACCAGTTTTCATCGGGATAAATCTCCGCGCCAATATGGTCAACAACCATGGTCAAAACAGCAAATGTTTTAACAAGGTCGTAGGATGTCAGGGTTGAGGGGATGCGTTTGGGTATCATATTTAAATAAGCCATGGTGTATAGTGTCAATACAAACATACCACAAAACCTTGCATTTCATTACCAAAACTTAAAAAGACCTTTAAGGCTCGCCTAATAAATAAAAAAAATTGCCTTCCTATTTGTATCGGACTAGAAAAGCGCTATGAAAAAAGCATTGATAGAATTTTTGGAAGACCTCCCCTCCCTTGGCGCCTTGATTCGTGCCAACCGCATGTGGAGAAAACGCGAGCTTGTTTCAACCATTGAACATGACCAGATTCTCGCGCTGGTCACAGATGATGGCCGCATGACATCACGCTATTCTTTTATGGTGACTATGTCTTGCGCCATTGCCATACTTGGTCTTTTGCTGTCTTCCCCAGCTGTTATTATAGGCGCCATGTTAATTTCCCCGCTTATGGGGCCAATCATGTCATTGGGCTTTTCGCTTTGCATTATTGAATTTAAACAGATGAAAAAAGCGTTGGAAGCCATCTTGATAGGCATTTTCCTTGCACTCGCAATCTCAGGCCTTATTGTCTACCTCTCCCCATTAACAGACCCGACACCTGAAATAATGGCGCGAACACAGCCCAATTTGTTTGATTTATTGGTCGCAATATTTTCAGGCCTTGCAGGCGGATACGCCACCATCCGGCAAAAAGGCGCCACTATTGTTGGCGTCGCCATAGCGA
>CAUJHK010000065.1 GCA_963204715.1 Pseudomonadota bacterium
GTCTGGTTCCTCTTGCGCCAAGGCTGTCCATACAAACGTATGGGTTGTTATGAGCGCCAAGAGGGCAAAAACAAGGAATTTTGGGAATTTTTTAAAGGGCATGGGTGTTTGTTCACTTTTTGGTTATTTTATTAATTTAACCTATCAGAGGTTTAAGTCCACCTCTATGCGCTCCTCAAAAAAGGAATTATCATGGCACTGCTATTGTCCACCCCTCAAACCACGCGAGAAGACCGCATGACAGATCATCCACTATGGACTCCCCCCCACCCTCAAAAAACACAGCTAGCGGCTTTTATGGCGCAGCAGGGATTTGCAACAGACACAGATTATCAGACGTTCTGGCAGTGGAGCGTCGATAACCCTGAAAAATTCTGGGACGCGGTATGGGATTTTTGTGGCGTTATTGGCAGCAAGGGCGATGTGGTTTTGGAAAATGGCGACAAGATGCCAGGCGCACGCTTTTTCCCCAAGGGCAGCCTGAACTACGCCCAGAACCTTCTTAAATATCGTGATGATTCAGACGCTATTGTTTTTCGGGATGAGCTGGGGCGGGAGCGTACATTGTCTTTTGCAGGGCTTTATGCCGAGGTTGCGCGCTGGCAAAGCCAGCTCAAAAAATGGGGCGTACAAAAGGGTGATCGGGTGGCGGCGTACATGCCCAATATGCCTGAAACCATCATAGCCTGTCTGGCGGTAACATCTTTGGGGGCGATATGGTCATCAGCCTCGCCTGACTTTGGAGCGCAGGGTTTGATAGACCGCTTCGGACAGATTGAGCCCAAAATCCTAATCGCGGTGGATGGATATTATTACAACGGCAAGACCATAGACTGTTTGCAAAAAGTGCGCGACGTACAGTCCCATTTAAAAGGTCTGGAACATACGGTGGTTGTACCTTTTACGTCTGATGCTCCTGATCTGGTCGGAATATCAAATGCCGTTCTGTGTACGGCTTTTGAAAAAGGCGGTGAGGTGACCTTTGAGGCCGTCGAATTCAACCATCCGCTGTTCATTATGTTTTCATCGGGCACGACAGGGATTCCCAAATGTATTGTTCACTCCCATGGTGGCGTACTGCTACAACATGTTAAAGAACATCGCTTGCAAACCAACATTAATAACGGGGACAGGATATTTTATTTTACCACCTGTGGGTGGATGATGTGGAACTGGCTGATATCTGGTTTGGCCAGCGGCGCAACTTTGTTGTTGTTTGATGGCTCGCCCTTTTATCCTGATGGGAATGTATTGTGGGAGTACACATCGCGGCAAAAAGCCATGCTGTTCGGGACGTCTGCAAAGTATATTGATGCCCTAAAAATCAACGGGCTTCACCCCGCCAAGGATTTTGATTTAAGCGATTTGCGGGTTATCAGCTCAACGGGTTCTCCCCTTGTTCACGAGAGTTTTGACTACGTGTACTCGCACATTAAAAAAGACGTTCATCTCGCGTCCATCTCCGGTGGTACGGACATTGTGTCCTGCTTTGTGTTGGGCAACCCCATATCTTCTGTTTGGCGGGGCGAGATTCAAGGCGCTGGTCTGGGCTTGGCGGTGAATGTTTTTGATGATGATGGAAAAGCCATTCCTGCGGGCGCGGGGTCTGGGGAGCTGGTCTGTACGAAGCCTTTCCCTTGTATGCCCGTATGTTTCTGGAACGATGAAAACGATGCCAAATACAAGGCCGCTTACTTTGAGAGGTTTGAGAATATCTGGTGCCATGGTGACTGGATTGAACGTACAAAGCATAATGGCCTGATTATACATGGCAGGTCAGATGCAACGCTCAACCCCGGCGGCGTACGCATAGGCACGGCAGAGATTTACCGTCAGGTTGAACAAGTGCCAGAGGTGGTCGAAAGCATAGCGGTGGGGCAGGACTGGCAGGGCGATGTTCGCATTATTTTATTCGTTAAATTGAAAGATAATGTGGTTTTGGATGATGTTTTAATTGAGAAAATCAAAAAACAGATAAAAACGGGTGCCACGCCGCGCCACGTTCCCACCAAAATCATCCAAATTACCGATATTCCACGCACAAAATCAGGAAAAATAACGGAAATAGCCGTGCGGGACGTTATTATGGGACGAAAAATCAAGAATATTGAGGCTTTGGCCAACCCGCAGGCTTTGGAGCTTTATCGCGATTTACCAGCATTACAGAAATAATGTTTGACGTAATAACATTATTTTGAATATGCTCGCTTCCATGAACACTATATTGGAATTACGCAGCTATCTGGACGAGGCGATAAAAAGCCATAAATGCCTGAAGGACAATCAGGCCGCCCTTGCGTCCCCCACATTTTCCTGTCGCCATGCATTCCCCCAAACGCTGGAAGAGCCAAAAAGCAAGAAAGACATAGCTTCTCTTATTTTTGAAAAAGCAAAAATGGACAATGACAGAGAAATAGAACAGTTTTTCAACCGCGTTGAAAAACTAAAAACGGGTATCGATAGCATTAGCGTGCTGCAAGAGTTGGGACTGCGGAGCGGAAGAAGCGACACATATCTGGCTCCTGCTATTTCCGAGATGGATTTGTTGCTTCGAGAAACAATTCGTTTTAAAGAAAACCTTGAGCAAAAAGTTATGTTTGAAGATGAGGCCCAACGCGGATTGTCAGACTTTTTTGAAATGGCGGAGCTTCGTCTTGCCAATGCCAGCATGGGAATAGAAAGACCCGATGTCACAGAACACAGCCACGAAGAGCTGGAATCTATTCTAGATAACAACAGGCTGGTTTACGGGGCCTTGTGTGTCGAAAACCTTGTTCTTTCGCTTGGGCAGGTGGGTACCAATCACACAATCTGTCTGCAATTTGAGCGCGCCGTGCAAAAAAAGATTCTTCCAGATAATGATGAAATCCGGAGTTCTTTGGCAAATTATCGCGTGACATCGGGGCATATTTTAGCGGGTGTTGCCAAAGGACTTGAGGACATGGAGCGGTACATCGCAGGCTATGGCGGCGCGGGGATGTCAATTTTCCCTTTTAAATCTGCAAAACTTGGGTTTTTAAAAACCCAGCCCAGCCAATCCTTCACACCACAATAAAATTTCCTTGCCTTGCCGCGCTGGTTTATGCGTTAATAACCTTATGACGTTTGACCTTGCACAATATTTAAACCTTGCTGTGGCCGCCCTGGCCGCCGCCTGTGCTTGTGCCAACGCAGCCGCCGCAGCGGCGGCGGGTTCGCCCGCTTATATCGGCCGATAATCCGCGCACAAGGCCCGCGCGACTGAAACAAAAAATCCCTAAAACCATAAAGATTCCTTGCAAGGCGATACCTATCATGCGTATGACAGACAGCAATATTTTATCTATAAAAGACCGTTCTATGACCGATTATAAAACCCCGCAATTCCGTTCCGTTCTTTCGGCGCTTTCTCCCAACCAGGGGGCAGAGATGCTTCGCTATGGCTGGACAAAGCCTGGCATTATCTCGCTGGCACAAGGGGAGGGTTCAATGCCCACGCCTGATTTTATTGCCGATGCCACCTATGCGGCACTTAAAGATGGCAAAACATTTTACGCCCCTGTTTTGGGCGTGCCAGAATTGCGGCAGGAAATATCCAACTATTACGCCTCAGTCTTTAAAGCCGCCATTCCCACATCCCGTATTTTTGTAACCTCGTCCGGGACAACGGCCATGCATCTGGCCATGACCTCTATTTTGGATGAGGGAGATGAAATTATCGCCATCACGCCTATCTGGAAAAACCTTCTTGGCGCGATAGAGCTGACTCAAGCACATTGCATTCAAGTGCCGTTGGAACATAATGCCGAGCAGGGCTGGGGTCTGGATTTAAACAAACTCTTTGATGCTGTGACGTCACGCACAAAAGCCATGTTGATTGTTACACCGTCCAATCCCACGGGCTGGACAATGACGGCACAGGAAATAAAAACCGTGCTGGATTTTGCACGGGAGCGCGGAATATGGATTATCGCGGACGAGGTGTATTCCCGCATTGTCTATGAAGGCACGCGAAGTCCGTCTTTTCTGGATTACGCAAAGCCTGATGACAAATTGTTTATCGTCAATTCATTTTCAAAATCATACGCCATGACAGGCTGGCGCCTTGGCTGGCTGGTAGGGCCTGCCAATTCGGAAACGCCCGTTCGTGATTTGGCTTTGTATGACAATATGGGGCCGCCTACATACGCGCAATATGGCGCCATGGCGGCTCTTCGCCACGGAGAGCCTTTTATTGCCGAGCAGGTAAAGCTCTGGAAATCCAACCTTGATATGGTGATGGACAGGTTTGAGAAAAACGGACGTATCCAGATGCACAGGCCGCCCGCTACGTTCTATGCGTTTTTTAGTGTGGACGGCGAGCCTGACTGCATGAAGCTTGTCAAAAGCCTGATTGACGAAAGCCTTTTAAGCCTTGCCCCAGGATGTGCTTTTGGCCAGTGCTGCGCGGGCTGGGTGCGTATGTGCTTTGCGGTGTCTGAACAAAAGATGGAGCAGGCTTTGGACAGGCTGGAAAAAGTGGTTCAAAAGGCCTGATCGGCTTTGGGCAATGACCATTGTCCTGCCATATTTAATTGTTTAAAATGAGCCGCTTTCTTTAAGGCGGTTCATTTTTTTTACAGGTGTTTTTTATGCATAAATTTTATTTTGTCTTTGCTGCTGTTTTGCTTATGGCCGCTGCCCCGTCTTTTGCCTCTGATCAAAAAGAGCTCGGCACCTTTGGTTCTTGGACAACCTATATGTTTGAAGAAAACGGTGGCAATGTTTGTTACATGGCGGCAAAGCCTGACAAGGCCGAAGGCAAATATAAAAAGCGTGGCGAGGTTGTTGCCATGATCACGCACCGTCCTTCTGAGGGGACAAAAAATGTTTTCAGTTTTATGTCGGGCTATGGTTACAAAAAGGGCAGCTCTGTGGATGTGATGATTGATAATAAAAATTTTACCTTGTTTACGCAGAACGATATGGGCTGGGCGGCCGATGCGGCGGCGGATATTGCTTTGACAGAATCCATTAAAAAAGGCTCGAAAATGGTGATAAAAGGGGAGTCCTCGCGGGGCACAGCCACAAAAGATACATTTAATCTAAAAGGCTCTACGAAAGCTTATGAAGCTATTTCAAAGGCTTGCGGCCTGTGATATAATAATTATGAAAACCATAAAAAATATCTGCCAATATCTGGGTTGATAATTTGTGCAATGGCTTCCAAAATAAAAATCACTGTGCTAATTATTCCCTCTTACCGGAGCTCAACAAAGAGAACTGATTATCGATCAAATAAAATAATACCTATTTGGAACAAACCTAGAAAAGGCCTTATGGCTTGATAAAGGAATGCGCATAATCCGGGAATGCGAAGAGAACAAGATGAAACAGTTAAACAAGGGTGTGAAATGCCGTTAAAGAATGTATCAGGTAAAACCTGCGCGTTCGTGGCAAAGCATATGGGCTTACGCCATCGCTATGTCTTTACGAAGAACAATCGCTTAAGATTACGTTACGTTGCCAGCATGACAGCCGTTTGTGCTGCGCTGTTGCCAACAGCCATTGCTTTTGGCCCCGTGTCCTCATTTGCGCACAGGCTTGAAATTACAACAGCCGCGCGTGCGCACAACCAGATGGACGCATCTATTGATATAGCCAGCCTTGCGCCACAGGCAGGTGTTGATGCGCTGGCGTCCGATGTCCCCCAGTTTGAAGTGCCGTTAAGCCCGTCTGATCGTATCGTGACGCTGGGTGATGGCGATGCGTTGGGCAAAGTCATGCAAAAAGAGGGTGTTGGCGGCGGCGATGTGCATGAAATTATCGCGGCGATGAAAAAGCATTTTGACCCGCGCAATCTAAAAGCTGGGCAGGATGTGCATATGCATTTTGAGCCAGCCGAAGGTGAGCAGGGTTATCAGCTAACCGATATGAAGATTGAGCTAAACCCTCTAAAGACCATTACAGTATCGCATGACGGGCAGGGCTATAAGTCTGATGTGCAAGAAAAAGAAATAAAAGAAGTTGTACAGGCGCAAAAAGCCGTTATCCAAAACTCCCTTTATGGGTCTGCCGCAAAAGCGGGTATTCCAAAATCAATTGTTTCCAGCGCTATAAAAATTTACTCCCACAATGTGGACTTTCAGCGCGATGTTAAAGCTGGCGACACATTAGAAGTTATGTATCAAACACACGAAACCGAAGACGGATATGTTGCAAAAACAGGCAATATTTTGTTTGCGCAGTTGACTGTGGGTGGGCGCAAGATTCCGCTCTACCGCTATGAAAGCACAGATGGGGCGGTTGACTATTATGGGCCAGATGGGCAGAGCACCAAAAAAACCTTGATGAAAACACCCGTGGATGGTGCGCGCGTGTCTTCAGGCTTTGGTATGCGCCGTCACCCTGTGCTTGGCTATAGCAAAATGCACAAAGGAATAGATTTTGCCGCACCGACAGGAACACCTATTTATGCGGCAGGCGATGGCGTCATTGAAAAGGCTGGCCGTTTTAGCTCCTACGGCAATTATGTGCGCATCCGTCACCGCGGTGACATGGACACGGCCTATGGACATATGAGCAAGATTGCATCGGGCGTTAAGCCAGGGTCGCGCGTCCGCCAAGGACAGTTGATTGGTTATGTGGGCACGACTGGTCGCTCAACAGGCCCTCACCTTCATTATGAAGTTCTGGTGAACAACAAGCAGGTGAACCCGCGCGGCATCAATCTGCCTGTGGGGCAAGCTCTGGCGGGACGTGATTTGAAGAAATTCAAGTCCTATGTCAGCGAAGTGAACAACCAGTTTGCCTCAAGACTAAGCGGTACCGTCAAGGTCGCGCAACGCTCTGAACAAAAATCAGACGATATCAATTAGTGTTTCTTGTCTTTAACAGATGAGCAAAAAAGAGCGCCTGTTACGGCGCTTTTTTTCTGTTAAGGCTGGCAACATAAAACCCGTAAACACCCATCATCACGCCCGCCATGGAAAACCAGAACAGCGCATATTCAAAATGCTTGTTGCGAGGAAGCCATCCCTTTTCATGCAAGGTTACATCCTGCAAATCAGGCACTGCGCTTTCAGCATAAAGCATAAACGGGTAAACATGTTCCAAAGCTTTGGCCTTTGCAATTTCGCTGACATCTCCTCGGAACCATAGGTCGTTCGCGGGGCTGTTTTTGGATGTAAAAGAGGACCAGTCTGCTTTGCGCACAAGCCCCTTGAGAAAGACCCTGTCATGGGGCAGGAAGGCCATGCGGTCTTCAAAGGTATCCTTCCACAATTCACTCACCCATCCTGCATTGACCAGCAGGATTTGGTTGTCTTGGGTTTCAAGGGGGATGATTAAATGATATCCCGCTTTGCCGTCCTGTGTTCTTGGGCCAAGCAACAAAGCCTTGTCACGCAAGAAAACGCCTTCAATACTGCCATATCCAAGGGGGTTTTGCTGGCCTGCGAGTGTTGTCAGTGATTCTGCGGTTAAACCTATTTCTTTGCCTTGCGTGGCATAGGCGGCCTCAAGACGCTGGACAAGCGCGTTTTTCCACTCCAGCCTTTGCACCTGCCAAGTGCCAAGCCCGCATAGAATGGCAACGCAGCCAGCCGTCATCAGGGTTTCTTTAAAGGGCAGACGCATCGCGGTTATCTGCCTTCGGATATGTATTTATGGTGAAGGGCAAGGACGTATGACTTTACGGGGCGCAAAAAGGCAACGGTCAAAGCGATGACCAAAGGCGTCCATAAAATCATATGAACCCAAAAGGGCGGCTCAAATGTTAGTTCAACGAACAAGGCCGCAGGCACAATGGTAAAACCCAGAATAAAAATCAGAAAAACGGCAGGGCCATCGGCGGAATCACTGCCCGCAAAATCATAGCCACAAGAAGGGCAGTTTTTATGAAGCTGCAAGGTATAGCGGCTTTTGTACAAGTCACCTTGCGCACAGTGTGGGCATTTGCATGAAAGTGCTGTGCGTAGGGTGTCTTTGTCCATTCTTAGCCGTGAAAGGCTGGTGTGCCGCCCCACCAGTAAACGGCGATAAAGAGGAACAGCCAGACAACGTCCACAAAGTGCCAGTACCATGCCGCGGCCTCAAAACCAAAGTGGCGCGTTGGCGTAAAATGGCCAGCGCGGGCACGAAGCCAGCAGACGAACAAAAAGACGGTGCCAACAAAGACGTGAAAGCCGTGGAAGCCTGTGGCCATGTAGAAGGTAGAAGCGAACACGCCCTGTTTAAACGCAAATTCCGCATGGTGGTATTCAAACATTTGAAAGCATAAGAAGATAGCGCCCAAACCCGCAGAGATACCAAGGCCAAGCACGGCTTCTTTGTTCCTGCCTTCGAGAATGGCGTGGTGTGCCCATGTGACGGTGCATCCAGACAACAACAAAATCATGGTCATCATAAATGGTAGGTCAAAGGCGTGAATGGTTTCTACGCCCACAGGTGGCCAGTGTCCGCCCGTATAGGCAAGTCTTAAATATTCTATCGCCTGGTTGGAATAAAGACTGGCATCAAAAAACGCCCAGAAGAACGCCACAAAGAACATCACCTCAGAAGCAATAAACAACGCCATGCCAAAGCGCAGGCCGTATTCAGTGACGGAGTTGTGAACGCGCTCTTTGACTGTTTCAAATAGAATATCTTTCCACCAAAAGAACATGACGGCCAGAATGCAAAGAAGGCCAAGGAGAGGGCCTTTAAACCCAAGTGAAAAGCCTCCGATTTTGACATCGTGCATAAACAAAACCATGCCCATGGCCGCAATGCCTCCAGCAATAGCGCCGAAAAAAGGCCAGATGCTTGGGCGCACAAGGTGGTAGGGGTGCGGTTTGCCAGTCGTGCCATATTCAAAATCATGTGCCATGTCTTATCCTTGGTGGGGGCTACTTATGGTGTGGTTGATAGCAATTTCAAGGGGCATTGTAAAAGGCTTCTTGAGCCTTATCAAGCTCTTCTGATTGCGCGGGGAAAAAAGTGTAGGCAAGAGTGATGGAGGTGACATCGTCCATTTCAGGGTCATCCGCCATGGACGGGTCGACATAAAAAAGGACGGGCATAGACATTTCTTCATGTGGCTTTAAAAGCTGCTCCCCAAAACAAAAACATTGTATCTTATGAAAATATTTTCCCACTTTGGGGGGTGTGACATTGTATAAGGCTGTGCCTTGTGTGGGGCTGTTGTCCTTGTTTTGCGCGATAAACGCAATCAACCCCTGTTGCCCCAGTTTTATGGTTTCTTGGTTTTTTTCAGGTTTGAAAGACCAGTTGAGGGTGCGTGAGGTATTGGCATCGAAATGGATGGTGATGTCGCGATCAACGATATGGTCTGGCAAAGCGGTTGATCGCATGGTGGTACCGCCAAAGCCCGTGAGCTGGCAGAATTTTCTGTAGAGGGGAACAGAAGCAAAGCTGAGGCCTATCATCAAACCGACGACAGCCAGAACAGCCGTGATGGTTTTTGTGTTTTTGTCCATTATGCTTTGCGCTCCACACTCAGGCCGGCAAAGGATTGTGATGTGGGCATAATTTCAAGGCGGTTGATGTTCATGTGGGGCGGGAGTGTCGCCGCCCAGAATACAGATTCGGCCACATCGCAGGCTTGTAATGAATTCGCGCCATCATAAACTTTTTTCGCGCGCGCCTCATCGCCATGAAAGCGCACGGTTGAAAACTGTGTTTCCGCCTGTCCTGGTTCAACATTGGTAACGCGCACATTCGTGCCAGCCAAATCAGCACGCAGCGCAAGCGAGAATTGTTTGACAAAAGCCTTCACGCCACAATAGACATTGCCGCCCGCATAGGGGTAGTTGCCCGCCGTGGAGCCGAGGTTGATGATATGGCCTTTTTTGCGTTGAGCCATGCCCCCAAGAACAAGGCGCGTCATAGTGGCAAGCCCCTTGACGTCTACATCAATCATGGTTTCCCAATCTTCAAGATTGGCCTCATAAGCCTTTTCAAGCCCCAGCGCGAGGCCGGCATTGTTGATGAGAAGATCAATGTTTTTGAACGCATCAGGAAGGGCGGTAAGCGCATCCTTCATCGATTTTTTATCAGTGATATCAAAGCATACAGGGTAAGCTTCAGGATATTGCTGACATAGGGCCTTTAATTTTTCCTTGCTTCGTCCATGCAGTATAAGCTTGCAACCCGCCGCATAAAAACGCTCGGCAAAGGCCTTGCCAAAGTCACCCGTTGCCCCCGTTATCAAGACGGTAGAGGGTGTGTAGCGCGCGTACTCAGCCATGGGAAATTCTAATCATCGTAATCGCCCATATCAAAACAATCCATGCCGCGATGGCGCCTAGTATCATATAGTTTTTAGCACGTTTTTTTTTGTGTATGTCAGAAAGGGGCATAATTTTAAACCTTATCAATCATCATGGCGGCAAAAAGCGCGAACAAATAAAACACAGAATAACCAAACATCAATTTGGCGCTTTTTTGTGTTTTGTCCACCATCACACGCGCATTGGTGAACAAGAAAAAGACGCTCATTAAAAAAGCCGCAATTCCATAGGCTGCGCCCGCCACATGAAGAAGATAGGGCGTTATTGAAAGCGGAACAAGTATGAAAGAATACACCATCATTTGTATTTTTGTGGCGCGTTCTCCCGCGACAACAGGCAACATGGGGATGTTGGCGCGTTTGTAATCTTCATTGGCGAACAATGATAACGCCCAGAAATGGGGCGGTGTCCAGATAAAGATAATGAGAAACAACATGGTGGAGGCAAGGGTTACATCGCCCGTTACAGCGGCCCATCCTATCATGGGGGGGAAGGCTCCTGCCGCGCCGCCAATGACTATGTTTTGCGGGGTGATGCGTTTTAGCCAGATGGTGTAAACAAACACATAAAACAAGTTGGCAACAGCCAACAGACCCGCGGCCATCCAGTTGACGGCCACGCCCATGGTCATGACGGCAAACAAGGACAACACAATGCCGTAGGTCAGGGCTTCGTCTGGGTTGATGCGGCCAAGGGGAAGGGGGCGGTTTTTGGTGCGCATCATCACGGCGTCAATGTCACGGTCATACCACATGTTAATGGCGCCCGCCGCGCCCGCGCCCAGCGCAATGCAAAAAATAGCCGTTGCTGCAATCAATGGATGCATGGATGAAAAGCCAGGTGCCACCCACATGCCCGCAAGGCCCGTAAAGACCACAAGGCTCATCACTTTGGGTTTAAGCAAGGTGAAATAATCCCGCACCGTGGATTCTGGTGCCAGTGGGGCTTCCAACCGCTCTGTAATGGATTCACTCATGGGGTAGGTTTTAACATGAGTTTGGCAAACCTCTATGGTTTTTTTAAAACTTCAATATCCTTGCAGTGACAGCCTCGTCCACAGGGCGGCAGGTGACGATAGATTCTTCTAACGCCTTGTAAAACAATTCTTTTTGGGCTGGGGTTTCAAATTCAAACCCCATGATGGCGCGCCCCACAACCTCGCCCGAATAGGCGTAGTTGAAATAACAGATATTGGCCGTGCTGGAGATGCGGCGCAAAAGGTCACGCAAAGCTCCTTTTCGTTCGGGGAATTGTATGTGCATAAGAACAGGGTCTTTGAACAAAGCTGGGTTATAATTTATAATGCGATAGCGTATGTCAGGGTCGAGTGTGACATCCTGACAATCAACCCCTATGGATTTAAGCTTGGCCTCAAACTCGTCCAGCCGTTGTGGCGTGGCCTCAACACCGATAATGGGCCATGCGTCTTTTTCATCAATTTTGCCATATAAAAATTCTGATACGTTGATGTCTTTGAAATGTGTATCAAGCAGTCCAAGCATGCCGCCTTTTTCTTCGCCGATATGAAAGCGCATGTACTTGCGGTTGTGGGACCCGATCGCAGATCGCTGCGCAATTTGCGATATTTTCCCAAAATCCATGTTCGCGCCACACAGGATGCAAAGGAGTTTTTTGCCCTGTACGTCATCGGCATGTTCGGAGGCGTACTTGGTTAGGCCAGCCAATCCCATCGCGCCTGATGGTTCTGGTATCACGCGTCTGGCATCCCACATACGCTGTATGGCGGCGGACACTTCCTCGTTTGTGACGGTCATGAAATCATCAATGTATGTGCGGCAAATTTCAAACGTCAAATCACCTGGGCGGGTGACGGCGGTGCCATCGCAAAATGTATCAACACTTTCTAACGTCACGGGTTTTCCAGCTTTAATGGAAGCTCCCATAGAGGCTTGGTCAACGCCTTCAACGCCAATAATTTTGATATTGGGGTTTTGTTTTTTTAGCCATGCGGATACCGCGCCCG
>CAUJHK010000066.1 GCA_963204715.1 Pseudomonadota bacterium
ATTGTGGCTGACTTGCCATCCTTGCCACCAAAACCATAGGTATTCACCAGCCATTATGGGGATTTATCCATTTATCTCTTGGGTTTGCGTTAAACCCAAGCTAAACTGATGCCACAATTTTTTGGGTCATTTTAGAGTAAGTTTTAAAAGGCAGAGTTTTTCCCTATGGACATGCGCAACGAATTTCTACTTCAGCTTTTGCAAAAACTGGGCGCGCCTTTGATGAAGGCGGTGGAAAAACATTCCGCGGGCAACCAGCAGGCGGATGCCAATGTGCTGGCAAGTCTTTTGTCCGAGTGCGTGAAAATCAGCATTTCCTTATCACAGGCCATGAATTTAAAGACGGAAGATGGAGATGCCAATGCCATCCGTGTGTCGCTAGCCACGCTGGCGGCGGATCTTGTTGCGGATTCTTACGCCCATAAAGGCCGTGTGTTGGGTGATGTGGATTCAAAAAAAACCACCGATTTGCTGCAGTCTGTTATTGCCTTTGCAGACCACTTCACCCCTGCGGCAGAACATGCCAAAAGGCTGAAAACGCTAGACGGTGCTGTGCCCTTTTTCGATTCCATTCAAACCAATCTTTACGCTATGCACGCCATGGTGCCTGCAATTTCTGCCATTGCAGAATTCTCTTTCGGGCAGCCAGAAACAAAACTCGTGCAAGACGTGGCAGACCGCCTGAAGGCGCAAAGCAAGGCGTTGCTGTCAGTTTTGCCCGTAGGCGGGAATGAGATGGATGAACTGGTGGCACTTCAAGCGCTGGGGCAGATTTATGCCAGCGCCCATCGCGCACAGATCACAAAGCTAAAACAACAGGTCGATGGCACACCACCATCGATGGACAGCGTATGGGCAGATTTTCAAATCAGGCTTTCCATGGTTGAGGTTTTGCTGACGGGAATGACAACAACGGCCTCTGTGCAAGGCACTACGGGTGGCGGAGTGCGCCCCGCCGCCCCTTCCGCTCAGCCATCAGAGGCTGCGCCCGCAGCCCCACCAACATCCGCGGGGAGCGGCACGCCGATGTCATTTTTCAAGAAGAAATAGCCCGTTCATGATTGGTATTTTTCTTTTCCACAGGCCTGTGGTATTCTGTGCCTCGTGATTTGGTGCGCCTTGCATCGTAGAAATTTATTAACCATTTTATGGCTTAAATAGAAGTATGACAAAGATTCTCGCCGCTTGTTTGATGTTGGCCGCCCAGACATATTCTGTGCCCCCTGCCGTGCTTGTGGGCATCCATCAGGTCGAAGGAGGCAAGGTGGGGCAGGCTGTAGGCCCCAATGACAACGGGTCCTATGATCTTGGCCCTATGCAGATCAATACATTATGGATACCCCTATTGGCTGATAAATGGGGCGTTTCCGAGGATTCTGCCTATCGGTGGGTTAAGGATGACCCTTGCACCAATATGGGCGTGTCGGCTTGGATTTTAAGAACCCACATGAATGAAACGGGGTCTTTGGCCAAGGCTATTGCCCATTACCACTCCAGAACGCCTGAACACGGATACCCGTATAAAGGCAAGGTCGTTTCCGCCATGCGCGCCAAGGGTTTGCTTCGGGACAGCAATACCCGCTAAAATGGTATGAGCAGTCCAAATTTGCTTTAAGACACTGGATTACTTTATGGATTGGCTTGTCCCTTTTTGGATGAGGGGATAAAGTATGTTACGCACGAAAGAAACCGATTCGAGAGCCATGATACACGCCATGAAAAACAAACGGCCCTTTTCCATTTTAAGTCTGGGTATTCTAACCCTAACAGCCCTTGCTGGTTGCCATGCTATGCCAGAGCGCAACGCGCAGGTGGTCACATCCCCAGACAAGGTGTCCTTGATGCTTGCGCAAGCGGCGGACAAGGCGTCAAACTCGCTTGAAACGCTGGCGGCGATAGAGCAGCAAAAATCTCCCGGCGTTGCGGTGGAGCCAATACATAATGCGCCTGAAGAATTATCACGTGCCATTACTATTGCGTGGGTAGGTCCGCCAGAGCAGATTTTACGCAAACTGGCGGATCGTGCCAGCTATAGCTATGTTACCATTGGCAACCGTCCTCCTGTCCCGTTGGTTGTGAATGTGGATGTGCAAAACCAGCCTGTCATAGAAGTTTTGCGGGATGTGGGTCTGCAGCTTGGTGTCCGCGCTGATGTGAAAGTAGACTCAGAGCGCCGCGTCATAGAACTGCATTATGCGCCTGTGACCGGTATTGGAGGATAGACAATGCGGTATAGCCCGAAGCTGGCTTTTATCGTCGGTATGTTTTGTGCAATTTTGTGCACGGGTGCGTATGCGGCAACACCAGAAAGCTTTGGCGACATCCCGCCACCGCCAACAGCAGAGCAGCTAAAAGAGATTAAAAAACAAGCCAAGCCCTTGGATTCTTCGGTTGTTCCCATGCCTGTTGATATTCGAAAAGATGCGATGCGTGAGGCGGCCTTATCGTACGGTGCGCGCGGTGGTCTTGCGTGGCGCACGTACCACATTCGCGAAGAGATGGAAACGCGCGCAAGATATCTGGACAAGGTGTATGATTTTCGCCAGCTTTTGATTGCTGCGCCGTCTGGCATGTTGATAGAGCCACCCATCATTTCAGAAAATATCGATGCTATGGTGATTGAGCAAGGCGGGCAAAACGCCGCAGTCGCAGATCGTATTTTAAATATTGGTCGCAACGCGCGTATTGTGTCAACGGCCAGAACCTGGCGGGCTTATCTGGAACGCCAGTGGGGCGAGGTCGCCCCGCCGCCTGAACTGCTTTTACCAGCAACAGCAGAAGATCGAAAATTATGGGATGAGTGGTTTGACGAGGGCTGGAGTGCGGGCGTTGGTCAGGCTGATGAAATATTCCAAGAGGATTTAAACAAGCTCACCGCTGATTATCAGGGCATGATACGCTACCGTTCGCTTCTGGCTCAGGGAATGGTGTCCCCGCCTTATGCCATGCAGGTAGATCGTGGCGTGACAGGCGGCGGCAACGAAATGCGTATCGGGGATCGCGCCCTTTCTATCACAGGATCCTCTCTTCAAACGGAAACAAAAGAATGGTCGTCCGTAAACCGGTAAGCCTTTTAAAGGCAAAAGATAAGGTAGGCGAAACTTGGCCTGACGAACCACCACGTTTTGTTGACGACATGGTGGATGATTTTTTGTTGTGGTGTGTGAAAAAAAACTCCTCTGATATTAATATTCAATCAGACCGTCCTGTTTATAATGAAATATATGGAACGCTCTATCCAGCAACCTATCGACCGATAGATTCAGCAGACATGAATGTCTTTTTGACCAAGATTTACGGACCTGAAGCAGGGGCGCGGCTGGCGTCAGGAAACGATCTGGACTTGTCCTATGAAATCAGACCAGACCGCTATACGCGCATTCGTTTTCGTGTGAACATCACACCCATTTTGTCCCGTGGTCGCGATTCTGCGCAAATCACCATGCGTGTTTTGCCAAGCGAACCACCGACCATGAAAGATTTGAATGTTGAAGACGCTATTATAAATGCATGGTCGCCACGTCAGGGTATGGTAATTGTCACGGGCCCAACAGGGTCTGGAAAAACAACATTGCTGGCGGCGGGAATTCGCATGCTGATGGAACGTCCCAAAGGATGTGGCAAAATAGTGTGTTACGAAGCGCCTATTGAGTATGTGTATGATGCGGTTAAGTCCCCAAGGTCTTTAATTTCCCAAACTGAAATTCCAAGGCACTTGCCAGATTTTGCGCGCGGGGTGCGCAATGCGCTGCGCCGAAAGCCCAATATTATTCTGGTTGGAGAATCACGGGATAAGGAAACAATTTCAGCCGCTATTGAGGCCGCGCAGACAGGTCATCTTGTTTTTACAACCACGCATACAACAGGCGTGGCGGCAACTATTCAAAGGATGGTGTCATCGTTTGACCCGAGCGAGCGGTCAGAGCGCGCCTATTCATTGCTTGAAACCACACGCCTTGTTATCACTCAGACACTGGCCCCCAAAATTTCGGGTGGGCGCATTGGTGTTCGGGAATGGATGATTTTTAGTGATGAGGTGCGCGATAAACTCTTGTCGATGGACTTCCAGAACTGGCCCAATGAAATTCATCGCATGCTGCCATTTTATGGGCAGTCCATGGCAAAATCGGCGGGCATAGCTTTTGACAATGGCATTATTGACCGTAGAACCTATATCACCTTATCGTCCAGCACTGGCGCAGGTGGAGAAGGGTAACAGAAAATGGGCTCAAGAGAAGACACACAAGAGGAACGGGAAAACTGGCACTGGCGCAACTCCATGCGCCCTGTACGGTTTTTTAATCTGGATGCGCGTGCCGCCGCCCCCTTTGCTGTTTTGCTTTTTTATGCCCGCCCCATCACGCTTTTTTTGGCCGTGTTTTTGACCATCGTCTTCGTTTTGCTGGAAAGGAAAGGCTTGACGTTTGATGCATCGTTGCGTGCTTTTCGCAAATGGCTTTTAGGGCAAAAAAGACCGGGCTGGGCACCTTTTCGCCGGCGCAAAATGGTTGATTACGGATAAGACATCCGCAAAGCCCCGCATTTAAGGAACTTGCTCTTTTCATCATTTTTCTTTAGGTTTTACCTCATTCCTGCTCAATTGTTGTAAAGGCTCTGCCATGATGGAAAAATTATTACTGACACTTCTTATGATCGTCGCAAGCTGGCCCTTTGAGGCGCGCGCAGGGTTTGAGTTTTCTGGCGCACGATCTTCAATGCCATCAGATTCCGCTTCACCACAAGCGTATCCTGTTCTTCCTTTGGATGAGCCATTACCCATAGTATCATCACCGTCTGTTACGGCTATGCCTCTTGATAGCGCAGGGGTAAAACAAAGCAGCGTGCTGACCCCATTGATGCCGTCAGAAAAAGAACCCGTGGACAGCAAGGGACTTTTGAACGCTGTTGAAAACGGAAATTATATTGGCCTTATGCCAGAAGATAACAAAACCGCCTTGAAAAACGCACCCGTCGCATCAAAACAAGGCCTTGTCATTAACCCCTATCCGCTTAAAGACAATGCCTTACATGGCAATGAGCAGGGCGGGTCTGTGGAGCAGGCGATGATGGAGCAAGGCGGAATGCTGCGTCCAGCCTTGACGCCAGGTAAAACGCAATCCATAGGAATGATCGAGCGCACGAGAAAATCTTCCATGCGCCAGACTCAAACTATAGAAGAAAAGACACCGTCTTTGGGTGTTGCCACAGTGGATTCTGTGGATGTGATTTCTCTGGCGCCGCTGCCACCTAAAGCGGCCGAGCCTTTAAGCCCCCCAAAAGAACAAGCCCAGATGCAAGGCGGCGTTTTTCAAGACGCTGTCGGGTTTGGAAAAGAACTTCCCCTGGCGCTGGCCTTAAGTCAGGTTGTACCGCCTGAATACAGTTATGCCTTTGGTCAGAGCGTCAACACAGGTGAGATTGTGTCGTGGGAAGGCGGTAAGCCGTGGAACGCTGTTCTGGATGACATGATTGCACCCAAAGGCTTAAGAGCTGTTATCAGTGGTAATCAGGTTTTAATTCAAGCCAAAAAGTCCTAGACCGCCATTAGCGGCCAAGGAAGTTTGAAAGCGTCAGTTGCGATACCAGCGCAGTCACCTGATAGGATGCTTGAATCTGGATTTCCATCTGCTTTATTTTAACAGATACTTCAGATATATCCGCATCTTCCACTTCGCCAATAATATCCTGATAGGCCTTGATCTGGTCTGTGTGGGATGTTTTCACGATACTAATCTGGGCTTGCACTTGTGATAAATCAAACTGCATCTGGTCAATTTTGTCCAATGAAGTATCAAGCTTGGCTATAAGGTTATTGATAACCTTGTAAAAATTGTCCTGTTTTTCGCGCGGTGGGAACGGCGCAACATCTTGTGCAAGAGTTGTTGCCGTCGGGTCGTTCAGCGCTCCTGGCGCATATTCCACGGGTGGAAGCTGTTTCAAAACGCCCAGCGTGCGTATGATGTCTTTTAAGGGGCCTTCGTTCGCGAGCTGTGTATAATCAAAATTCGAAATATCGCTCACCTGCACTTTTGTCTTTCCCGCCGTGCCAGATGTCAGCGCGTTGGAAAACCCAAGCACAGTGTCTGATGTGCTTTCGTACGCCGCAATAAACTGGTCCGTTGTAATAGTGCCATCACCCCAGTCACCAATCATGCCTGAAGCAACCAGTGGCGGGTTTGTCAGGTCTGAGGAGTCAGGCAAAAAGTTTCCAAGCGCGCTTTTTAGCAAGCCCTTGTCTGTCAGGGGTGGTTCGCTGGTGTCTGATCCTCCAAACAAATAACGCTCACCATCCGTCTGGTTGATAAGGTCTATCACAAAGCTATAAACGCTTTCCGCCAGTTTTTGTGTGGATTGCAGATCAGGAAAATCACCCTCTTGCACAGCAAGTCGAAGGCCCGAGAGAATGTTTTCGGTCTGTGATTTAACCTCTTTTGTTGCATTGATCATCAGGTTAATACGTCTGTTGGCATTGGTGATATTGCTATTGTAGGTTTCAAGGGAATCCACGCCCACGCGTGACCGCATGGAGCGAACAATATCATTGCCAAGGCCTGAAAGGCTTTGGGTTTTTTTGCCCGAGGAAAGCTGTTGGCTCAGATCAGAAAAAGAAATTTGCTGTGTCTTAAGCTCAGAAATCTGCCGCAGATATTGTCCCAGTGTTGATATTCCAGCCATAATTAATCCCTTTTTTAATCTTATCGTATTGCGTTTAACAGGTCATCGAACATATCGCTTGCTGTGGTCACCGCGCGCGCGGCAGCTGCATAGGCAGTTTGTACGACGATAAGAGTTGATAGTTCCTCATCAATATTCACGCCAGTTTCATTCAAAAACCGCTCCTCTAAAAGATCATGCAGTGTTGTTGCATCTTCTTTTTGTGAACGGTTTAAAATGACGTCTTGTCCTTGTATATTCACCATCTTTTGCGAAAAATCTATGACATTGCTGCTGGTCACTATTCCTGTTTTAACATTGGCTTCAGGGCCCAGATAGTCACGGCGGAACGGAACAAAGATACCTGATCCCAAAGCTGTTTCTGAACTGTAAGCAACATTTACGGTGGGTGATGTTTGTGAAACAGTTGTGCCACTTACACTGTAGCTTCCAAATATAGCGCTTAGCACACCAACACCTTGCGGAAGTCCGGCAAGTGTTGGGTTAATGGCACCTGTGGTGGTACCAGGGCCGCTAATCAGGCTTATATCGCCGCCAAAATCTATCCCGCCATTGGTATCATCGATACCTGGACGAACATAAAGCTGTCCTGTCAGGGCATTGAAATCAACATAAAGGCCAGGGACACCAGTTTCTGTCAGGGGGTTGTATTGCAGTTTGTTGACAAGAGTTGCTGCCGTATCTCCAGGCTCAATGGTTATGCGTGTCAAATCACTGGTTCCCACACCCACATCAAAGTAGGGATCTTCAGTGACGTATGTGTTTTCGCTAAAGCCAAGGGCGGAGAACGCAGTGCTGCCCATGGCGTTGGCAAAGCCTGTTGCGTTCAAGGTGACGTTTCCACGTGATTGAATAACAAGCTGCCCGTTTGTGTTGCGTGTGGCCACTGCGGCAAGAGAGGCGGGCGTTCCCGCAATGGTAATTTGTGAATTGATTTCCGCTATAATCTGGTCAAGGGCATCATTAATGCCTGGCCCGCCAATAGGGAAGTTTGTGGAAGCCTGGCTTAAATCAATATTTACAGTCACGGGCCCTGTACCAAGGCGCGCCTCTTCGAAGGTGATGCGGAAGGCATCGTTGGCGGGGTATGAGGGTAAAAACTGCGCAAGCGTGTCAACAAGATCTCCCGTTGATGGCAAACCATCATCAATTTGAGAAAACGCGGAAAAGTCAACGCCGCCAACCACATTGTTGGTTGAATAAAGCCCCAGCCAGCTTTGCATATCTGTTGCGGGAAGAGCTATGTTGAGGTCTGTTGTGCCTTGTGCCTCCTGATGGCTTACGTTGCCAAAGCCAAACTGAATCACACGGCGCACCACCTCGTTTGAACCTTCAGGGATGGTCAGGTCAGAAGTGTATGTACCTTGCTGGAGCAAAGTGACATCGTTCAAAATGGCCTGATTGACCTGAATGTTTGTCGCAAAACCCACATAGGTCACAGGTACGGCAGGAATAACGCTGGGGTCTGGCGGTGTGTCCAGCGGCACAGATCCCGCACTGTCCGTAAACAGGCGAAGCCCTTGGGAATCAAGCCGCAGGGCTAATTTATGGGCGAGTTCATCGACTTGTGCCTGATATTGAATAAGCGTTTTGTCCCGCAGCTCAACCAGAGCGCCAAGTTTTCCGCCCAGATTGGTTGCGGTTACATCCACTGATTTTATGTTTTTTGTAGGATCTCCGCCGATGTAAATACCTGCAGCGCTTTGCGGATAGGTTGTTGTGGCGCCCAGTACACCAGGATCAAAAAACACTTCTGTCGGGCGCTCATCCGCAAGCTGTACCCCTGTGATGGACTGCACAACAATAACACCATCACCGCGTTGAAAAGATGTAATCTCCAGATAGTTTGAAAGCTCTTTAATAGCGATGTCCCGCTGGTCTTCAAGCCCCGCGACAGAGCGTGATAAATTTGCCGCGCCTTTGATGTCACCATTCAACGATGCTATTTGCGAAACCAGATCATTAATTCTGTCAACGGAGCTGACGATCTCGGTTTGCGCATCGTTGCGAAGCTGGGTGATAAGACTTCCAAAATCGTTGAATTTGCTGGCTACTTGCGTGGCTTGATTGAGGGTGGTTTGCAGCAAAAATCCATCGGAAGGGGAGTCTGACAAAGCGGCAAATTTATTCTTTAACTCGGCAATTTGTGCCGATATGGAGGACTGCTTGTCCGTAGCCCCATGGAATTTCTCAATTTGGTCCAGATAAGAGGCTGTGGTGTCGAAAGCGGATACGGAGGACACCTGTGTCCAGAGCTGTTTTTCAAGGTTCAAGTCTACTTTGCGGATGAGTGTTTCGCTTTGGACGCCAATAATTTGCCCAGTAGAATTAATGACTTGCGTGCTTTGCGGCAATATTTTTCGGCTATAGCCAGGGGTTGTCGCATTTGAAACATTGTTGGAAATCGTCGTGAGCTGTTGCTGGGCGACGCGGAGGCCGGTCAATGCGGCATTTAGAGCCTGAAACGACATAATTGTCCTGCTTTTTTGTTGTTCGTTGGATAACAACATTGCAAAAGCAGTGCCAGAAAAAGGGGGGCTTAGGCCAGGGAGGCCCTATTCATACATGGCCTTTTCAGTGGCAGTATAAACCTTGTCCGCTTGTTCACGCAGGCGCAGTTCCAACATCATGGACAAGAGCATTTCACGGCGTTTTAAAGCAGCTTCAATATCACGGTCCTGCATGACCTTAATGGCGCGCATGGCGGCGCGGATGCGTTTTACGTTGGCAGGCTTATCAATCAAAACCGTATAAAAGCTGGGGTTTTGGTACATTTTTTTGGTCAGCAGTTCCATTTGTGCGTAATAGCTGGGGTTCTGGCCCAAAATATCGTCAATCTCCTGATTGGATAAACCAAACTCTGTCATTAGGGATTTCAGGTAAGGCGCAGAGCTGTTTGCGCTTGTAAAGGTGGACTCAGACTTCATGGCGATGATGTTGGCAATGGTGTTTCTGGCGATACCGCGCATGGCCACCAAAGATCTGTAGTTCATGTAGTGATACTGGTATTTTCTTTTGTCCATGTCTTCGGCAGCCAGTCTGTCTGGCGGGTTGTGCATAAACAGATTGTCCAACAGCGCGAATACAATTTCTTCGTCCGTTGTTGTAACGGTGTCCGTCAAATCAATCTTCATGGATAGTTTTTGGTCAATGGAGGCCGTGTAATTGATATCTGCGTTTTGTGTGGCTTTGGGGGCTGCTGTAGGACAAAGCTTATCCAGCCCGTTGCCGTTGTCGGCAGGGTTACAGAATTTTTTTACAAAGTTTGAAATTCTGGAAAGAGAGTCAGATGTGCTTGAAAGGGCTTTGGTATCAAACTCGCCCACCTCACGTTGTAACATATCTTTGGCAATAACCTCTTTTGAAAATTCTGCGCTGCGCTGGCTTGTCGCCAAGTCCCTCACAAAGGTGCCAAAGGTACACATTTGCTCACTGGGTTGATAATCCCTGTGTGCTTCAGCCGTTTTTTGCTGGAAGAGGCGTTGGGTTTCCAGCTGGTGTTTGGCATCCAGCAACATTCCAATAGCCTGCACCTGCCATAGCATGGTGGTGGTGAACTGGTTGGCCATCATCTGCAGGCCAAACACCCACCAGTACATTAGTGGGTTTGCTGGAGCTGGCCCCGTGACGAGGTGCCCCTGACCGATGAGCGTTGCCTGTTGATAGGCGGTGGCCACAATAAATGTACCATTGTTCATGTTTGGAGGGGGAGTGCAGTTTGTTGGAACGGGGATGCCACCATGGCGACATACATAGTCTACCTCATAAGTGCCATTACTATCCTTTTGTCCTTTTCCGTTGGCAAGAATGCCTGCGCAGGAATTGGGTCCGCCGATATGAAAAGCCGCAAGAATACCTGAAAGGGTTACAGTGCAAGGCCCATATCTAGGGCTGTTGACCTGCTGTCCTAGCAATGTTTGACAAGCACTGCTTTTTTGAGCAATAGCAAGGTTGGAAGACAGAAGATTGTTCATGGCACATTCTTGAACTGTACAGCAGACTGGATTTGTAAGGTATGCCTGAGAACCCCAGGGGCACGCCGAAGCGTTTGGACAGCTGCCCGCAACAGAGTTCCACGTAGATGATATAAATTGATAAGTGCCCATGGCGGTACCGTTGCTGTTTATAGAGCCGCACCCTGCTGCAGGAGATTCTGTAGAATGAATAGAGGCTTTAATAGCAGTCCAGTTGCAAGCAGTACCACTTGTTGGTGTGGTCGCGGGTGTTCCACCCACGCCTGGCGGGAAGGCCTGCGCAAGGGCGTTGTTTTGCGAGAGCAGAAAGCCCGCACATGAAGCTAAAACAACAAGAAGGTAGAAAAACTTTTGAAAGGTCATGCGCTCCCTCCCTTTTTTCCCACCACACGGTGACAGAAAGAGAAAGAGTTTTTGCTTTGGATGTCTACGCAGATTTTGAAATCTTTATCCGCCTGTATGAGGGCAGGAATTTCTATTTTACCGCTCCAGTCAAAGGAGTAATCCTTGAAAGGATAGTCACCATCAAAAGAGATGGAAACGGTGTCGTCAGGGTCAAACCCGTCCAATATGACGGTATAGTCTACGCCCCGTTTGTCCACGGCCCATTTTATGTCACGGTAACTCTGGTCTTTTTCCAGCCAGCTTGCGCTTAGTTCATAAGGCAGGCTGAAAGTTTCAACAATTTGGGGGGGGAGAAAAATAGCATCGTCTTTAAGTTCAAGCTCGTTTGTTCCCGTATGGTTTTTTAAAACGGCCTTGAAGCCAGATATGTTTTTCAGACCATGAAAGGTCACAATTTGCGCTTGCGTGGCGCGCCCTTTGTTGTGCTGGATATAGGTGTAAGTCATTACGCCCATATAGATGACAGCCACAACAAACCCCAAAAAAAGCACTGCATTTCTGGAAGGTCTTAAAGAGTGTTTGTTATCTGCGCTGGGTGTCATCCTGCCACGCCTTTCATTACGGAAGCGTGATGGGGGCTTCGGTATCATCCAGTCGAAGAATCTCGTTGGACACAGCCTCTTGAGGGTCAGACAAGGCAGTCTCCAGCATTGTCGATAAAATAGCTTCGCTTCGGAGCGTGCTGCGGTAAATATCGCGCCGCTGCATCAGTTCAATCGCCTGCATCGACACGGTTTTGCGGGCCACGTTGGTGGGCTTATCATAAAGCTCGGTGTAAAAGGTCGGGTTTTGATAAAGCTTTTTGGTCAAAATTTCCATCTGGGCGTTATAGCTTGGGCGCGTGCCAAGATAATCAGTGATTTCCTGATTGCTTAACCCAAATTCTTTCATAATGGCGTAGAGGTAAGGCTGCACCTGCGTTTCGCCTTCCGATTTCATGGCCGTAATGGCGGCAAAAGAGTTTCTGGCGACAGAGCGCTTTGCCGTCAGCGCACGAATGTTCATATATTGCGTCAGGCCAGATACTTTGAACAGTCCTTGATCATCCGTTAAA
Source organism: Pseudomonadota bacterium (assembly GCA_963204715.1). Taxonomy (GTDB): domain Bacteria; phylum Pseudomonadota; class Alphaproteobacteria; order Micavibrionales; family Micavibrionaceae; genus Micavibrio_A. The sequence goes on from CAUJHK010000066.1 coordinate 12,109, forward strand.
AAGCTTGGTGCAACACCTGGCGGCAAGGTGTGGGCATAAAGGTTGGAGGCCAGCGCGATAACGTCTTCTTCATCTGATGAGGCATTGCTTGGAGCATGTTTGTTGCTTTGGTGCGCAGAATTGCCTTGTGCCGTGAAGTCCAAGGACAGCGTGAGAGGAGAGTCTATCAAGGATGTATAATTGATATCTTTGTTATAACGAGTTTTATCCGCCGAAGGATTGGGGCAGAATTTTGAAAGCCCGTTGCCGTTGTCTTTGGGGTTGCAATATAGGTCTTGGAACTGCTTGGCGCGGCTTAAAATGTCAGAACTTCTGCCACCACCAGCCAGATTGTCGCCAGACAGCAGCTCACGCTGAATCATCCGTGCAGAAAACACGGCGGCTGATAAATCGTTGTTGCGATCAGAGGCCGCAAGGCTTCGCGACACCGTGCCAAAGGTACACATGCCTTCGCTGGGTTGGTATGATTTATGCGCCTCGGCCGACATGGTCTGAAATAGACGCTGCGTTTCCAGCTGATGTTTTGCATCCAGCAGCATGCCAATATCCGTGATCTGATTCATGGCCATGGCTGTCATCTGCTCGGTGAAAAGCATCAGGGCAGGAAGCAGGTGGTTGTTGAAGACTTGTGTCACCAGCCATTGTCTTTGGTAGATAAACTGGTCTGTAATATATTGTTTGGTGATATTGCGTTCCGCGTCGGAAATACGCACGGCCTCACTGGCGCATTTGCCGCAGCAGTTAAAGCAGCACCAAAAACCTGTTCCATTACATTGCGCCCATGATTTTTTAGAGGTGGCAGACATCAATGTCATGACAGACAAGGACACAAGAGCAAAGAGCAAGTATTTTTTGATGAT
>CAUJHK010000067.1 GCA_963204715.1 Pseudomonadota bacterium
TATACGCAGAATTATATTATAATAATCTCTGTGTTTTCTGTGTCTCTGTGGTTTATCCTATGCTCAAGCACATTGAACAAAAACATCTACCTTACACGCCTGAACAAATGTTTGATTTGGTGGCGGACGTGGCGCGGTATCAAGAATTTGCGCCATGGTGCATGGGAAGCCGCATCAACAAGCGCGAAAGCGACACTGTTTTTTATGCCGACTTGATAGTGGGGTATAAAATGTTCAGGGAGCGGTTTTCATCAAAGGTGATTTTAGATTCGCCCGATGAAATTTCGATTGAATACTTAAAAGGCCCATTAAAAAACTTAAAAAACCATTGGAAATTTATAAGACAGCCAGACAATACGTGCGTCATTGATTTTGTTGTGGAATTTGAATTTGGAAATTTTGCCCTGCAAACATTGGCCAATATGTTTTTCAACGAGGTGGTAAAGCGCATGGTGGGCGCATTTGAAGAGCGCGCAAAAAAACTTTACGGCGGCTAGGCTATTTTTGTATCCAGAGATTCTATAAGCAACTCCAAGGCTTTTTCCAAGGTTGCCTGACGAATGGATGTTCTATCCCCTTCAAACAAATTTTTTGTGACATGCGCCGCACCATTTTTGGTGGCGATGCCTATATAGACAAGCCCCACAGGTTTTTCTGCGCTGCCGCCAGATGGCCCTGCGATGCCCGTTACAGACACGGCGATGTGCGCACGTGATTTTGAAAGCGCACCAAGGCACATTTCGCGCGCAGTTTCTTGCGACACAGCGCCATGGTTTTGCAATGTCGCCGCAGATACGCCGAGCATATCCATCTTGGCCTCGTTGGAATATGTTACAAACCCGCGATCAAACACAGCAGAAGACCCTGCGCGTTCTGTTATGGTGGCGGCGATCATCCCGCCTGTGCAGGATTCAGCGCATGCCAACATCATGTCATTCTGGATAAGCAAAAGCGATAATTCTTCAACCAATGAGTGCATAGTAATGTATCCCCCACAAACATATAGCGGCAAAGATACCTGCCAGCAGATCATCCGCCATGACACCCCATGCGCCGCCAATGTTTTTATCAAGATATGAAATGGGCCATGGTTTTAAAATATCAAAGAAACGAAACAGCAAAAACCCCACAATGATAGAAAGCGGCGAGAGTGTAGAGGTTAGAAGCGTGATGCAAATGCCTGCGACCTCATCCACGACTATCATGGAATTATCATGCGTGCCAGTCATGACCTCAAATTTGCGTGCAGCCCACAGGCCAATGAGAGTGATAAATACAATGCCTATGGCAAGGCCAGTTTTCCCGCCTGTTGCGAGCAGTATAAGCGCGATGGGAAGTCCGCCGAGCGTGCCCCATGTGCCAGGGGCGGGTTGCATAAGCCCACATCCGAACCATGTGGCCACCCATGTTTCTGGGGCTTTGAAATTTATTTTTTTGATGAGTTCTGGGTCTGGCATTTTAAACAGTGGCATGATTACTCCATATCTGATGGAAACTGGATGGACACAACGGCGTGCGCTTCTATGCCTTTTCGTTCCCCCACAAAACCAAGTCCTTCGGACGTGGTTGCTTTAAGGCCTATGCGTGATGGTGAAAGATTCAACAGGTTTGCAATGCGCGTTTGCATGGCATCGCGATGAGGGCCAATTTTTGGCTCTTCAGCTATCAGGGTTATGTCGGCATTCACTATGTTTCCACCCTTGGAGGTTACGCGCTTCAACGCTTCTGCCACAAATATCGCGCTGTTGGCGTTTTTCCATTGATTGTCGGAGGGCGGGAAAAGCTGGCCGATGTCACCATCACCAATTGTGCCCAGCAAGGCATCCGTCAAGGCATGCAAGACAACATCAGCATCAGAATGGCCAAGAAGTTTTCGGTTGTGGGGTATGTCAATGCCGCCAAGGCGAATGTGAGCCACGGGCGCGGGGTCAAACGCATGAACGTCATACCCAAAGCCTGTGCGTGTTTGTGTTTGTGATGCGAGTAATTTTTCGGCCATGATAAAATCTTCATTCGTTGTAATTTTAAAATTGTCGCGGGGTGAGGGCACAAGCGTGACCTTCTCACCCATAGCGGCCATAAGACCTGCATCATCGGTGAAGGTATTATCACGCCCAAATTTTTCATGCGCTGATTTTAAAGCACCTATGCGAAAGGCCTGTGGGGTCTGAACGCCGTGAATGGTATTTCTATCATGCGTTTTGTAACCGTCCGTGACCAGCGTGTCTGCCATAGAGCAGGCGAGCGTTGCGGCGTTGGATGTGGTCATGGCATCCAGCAAATTATGAATAGAGGCGGCTGACACAAAAGGGCGGGCGGCGTCGTGAATAAGGACAACATCATCCAGCTCATCATCCTTGTATGAACACAAACCATTATAAACGCTGCCCTTACGCGTGTCCGCGACAACGACGAAGGGTGCGAGCGTAAGCCCCGCTGTGGCGGCGCGGTAAAGACTTTCATGCCCTTCACCAATGACCACGCGAGTGGATTTAACCCCTTGAAGCCCCATAAATTTTTCAAGCGTGTGGCGCAGTACGGGCTTGCCATGCAGGGGTTTATATTGTTTTGGAATGTCAAAGCCTGCGCGGACGCCGCTGCCACCCGCCGCTATAAGCATGTGAAAGCCGAGAGAATTCTTGATTTTCTGGTCTTTTGACATATTATATTCTCTTGCCTTTTGTCCCTAGAATGTGGATAGTCTTAAAAACCAAAAAGGTCAAATAATGTAATAAGATGAGGCCATGGCGATTCCACCGTTCGATACGCTAACCAGCGACAAGGTACAACCCCGGCCAAGGCCGCAGGGAATGACGCTTTGGCAGTCACTGGAGCGCGCGACGCTTGGCGAGGGCAGTTTGGTGGGCCGTGCCAGCAAACTTTTCTTTCGTAAAGGCTGGAGCGGAAAACTCGCCATTGTTTTGCTTCTTGCCATCACTGTCAGCGGATTTGCAACCTACGCGGCTTTGTCTGCCGCCCCACCCTTTGGCAATGACCCCACGACCGTTATTTGGCTTTTGAACATAGATCTTATTATTATGATTATGCTGGTGGTCTTGATTGCAAGACGTTTTGCCAAGCTTTTAAAAGGTCAGCGAAAAGGTATTGCGGGGTCAAAGCTGCAAGTGCGGCTGGTTGTTATATTTTCAATTATGGCGGCAGCCCCTGCCGTAATCATGGCCATATTCTCCACATTCTTCTTCCATTTTGGCGTGCAGGCATGGTTTAGCGACCGCGTGAAGACAGCCATTGAATCTGCGCAGATTGTCGCGGAATCTTACCTAGAAGAACATCAGCAGGTGATTAAGGCCGATATTTTGGCGATGGCGAATGACCTTGATAGACAGTCTGCCCTTTTTTATGAAGAAAAGGACAAGTTTGACGGGTATCTGGAAACACAGTCTTTTGTCCGAAACCTTTCTGAAGCGATGTTGTTTGATGGAGCGGGAAAAATTCTTGCACGCACGGGCCTTACCTTTACCTTAACATTTGAAGGTTTGCCGCAAGATATTATGGACCAGGCGCGCGATGGTGAAGTGGTTGTTATGACGGGAGAGTATGACGACCGTGTGCGCGCGCTTGTAAAGCTGCAAAATTTTGCTGACACGTATTTGTATGTCGGGCGCATGGTTGACCCCAAGGTTTTATCGCAGATAGATGACAACAAGAAGGCGACGAGCGCTTATGCCATTCTCTCGCAAAAGAATTCAGGCTTGATGGTAACCATCACGCTTATTTTTATAACGGTTGCGTTTATGTTTTTGCTGGCAGCGACGTGGTTCGGGATTATTTTGGCACGACAGCTTGTTACGCCTATTGGCGCCATGATTACGGCGTCAGAGCGTGTGAGAGCAGGGGATTTGAGCGCGCGCGTGCAAGAAGGCGAACAGATTGATGAGTTTGATTATCTGGCGCAATCTTTCAACCGCATGACTATGCAGCTTGAAGACCAGCGCAATGAGGTGATGAATGCCAACCGCCAGCTTGACCAGCGCAGAAGATTCACAGAAGCCGTTCTGGCAGGTGTGACGTCTGGCATATTGGGCGTTGACCAAAAGGGCATTGTTACGATTGTAAACAATTCTGCTTGTAATATTTTGGAGATGCCGCAAGAAAAACTTATCGGAAGCAATATTGTAGATATTCTCCCTGACATGAAAGATGCCCTGGAACAAGCCAGCGTGAAGGCTGGAAAGACAACGCAAGTAGAGCTTTCCAGACTGGCCAGCGACATGACGCGCAGGAACTTGTTGTTCCGCATCGCCATGGACAGCATGGGAGAAGAGGGAAAGGGCGCAGTACTTACCTTTGAGGACATTACGGACATGCAATCTGCGCAAAGAAAATCTGCCTGGGCGGACGTTGCGCGCCGCATTGCCCATGAAATTAAAAACCCTTTGACGCCGATACAGCTTTCTGCCGAGCGTCTCAAGCGAAAATATTTAAAAGAGATTACAAGCGACCCTGAAACATTTGCAGAATGTACGGACACTATTATCCGCCATGTGGGTGATATTGGACGCATGGTAAACGAGTTTTCAGCCTTTGCGCGCATGCCTGAACCTGTAATCAAAGATGAGAACCTGCCCATCCATATCCGCCAGACCCTGACACTGGAAAAAGAAGCGCATGGCGGCATTGCCTTTGAAGTGGATGACCGATGCGGCGATTTAACCATTGCGTGCGATGCACAACAAATAAGGCAGGCCTTCACCAACCTAGTACAAAACGCCATTGATTCCATCCACGAAAAGGGCGATGGTGGACGCTTGGCCGTGCTTATTACCAAGGACAGTGCCAACGAAAACTGCGTGATATGTATCATGGACAGCGGCGTAGGACTTCCCAAGGGGGAAGAGGTGGCGCGCCTGACCGAACCCTATGTCACGCACAAGGCCAGAGGCACAGGTTTGGGACTGGCAATTGTGAAAAAAATTATGGAAGACCATAAAGGACGGCTGGTCTTGGGGGCACCTGAGTGGGTACAATCGTTGAATGGGTGGAAAGACCTTGGTGGGGCGAGCGTGTCTATGGTTTTGCCTTTGCCCGATCATAAAACACAAACAAAAACAAAAACAAAAAATAAGGCTGCATAGAAAAGTACAATGGCGACAGATATTTTAATTGTTGATGATGAAGATGATATCAGAAAGCTTATTAAGGGCATTCTGGAGGACGAAGGATATGCCACGCGTCAAGCCAATGGCAGCGTGAAAGCGTATGAAAAAGTGGCAGAGCGTGTGCCAGACATCATGGTGCTTGATATCTGGCTTCAGGGCAGTGCGGAAGACGGACTTGATATTTTAAAATCCGTCAAAAAGCAATATCCCCACATGCCTGTGATTATGATTTCTGGTCATGGGACAATTGAAACCGCTGTGTCTGCCATTAAAATGGGTGCGTATGACTTTATTGAAAAACCTTTTAAGTCTGACCGTCTTTTACTGATGATTGAGCGTGCGCTTGAGGTATCATTCTTGAAACGCGAGAACGAGGCCTTGAAGGAAAAGCGCGAAGCCCCCACTGTAATGGTAGGTAGCTCTGCCCCTATCAATGCCTTAACCAGCGCTTTGGAAAAGGTGGCGGGTGCCAACAGCCGCGTGATGTTTACGGGCGAGGCTGGTGTGGGCAAGGGCGTGGCCGCGCGTATTTTGCACAACCTATCAGCCCGAAAAGACATGCCTTTCATGGCGCTTAACTGCGCCATATTACACCCTGATACCATTGAACAGGAGCTTTTTGGCGTAGAAGATTCCAGGGGCGTTAAAAAAGGCATATTGGAAGAGGCCAATGGCGGCTCCATCTTGCTGGATGAGGTGAGCGATATGCCGCTTGAAACGCAAGGCAAGATTGTCCGCGTTTTGCAAGACCAGAAATTTATGCGCGTCAATGGCCGCGATGCCGTTCAGGTGGATGTTCGTATTATGGCGAGCAGCAGCCGCAACCTGACAGACGCTATTGCGCACGGCGATTTTAGAGAAGATTTATATTATCGCTTAAATGTTGTCCCTGTACATGTGCCCTCTTTAAAAGCCCGCAAAGAAGACATCCCCGCATTGGCCAACCATTTTGTCGAACTCTACTCCAAACAGTCTGGCCAGCCTGCACGTCCATTGTCGCAGCCTGCCATGATTGCCTTGCAGGACTATGACTGGCCAGGGAATATTCGCCAGCTTCGCAATATTATTGAATGGTCGATGATTATGGGCGGCGCGGAAAAAGAGCCAATTGATAAAAAGGATTTACCACCCGAAATTACGGGTGACATGCCAGCATCAGGCGAGGCCCGCACGGCCAGCATGCAAGATTACATGACCTATCCACTTCGAGAGGCGAGAGAAGCTTTTGAGCGTGATTATCTGGAGCGTCAGCTTGCCCGTTTTGGCGGCAATATCTCAAAGACCGCAACGTATGTGGGGATGGAACGGTCTGCGCTTCATCGCAAATTAAAGTCCCTTGATATCAACAACAACGATAAGGATGGCGCAGAAGAGGCTTCGTCCTCTATCACTGAGTTAAAGCAAGCGGGATAGATTTGTTTTACAAAGACGCATCGTAGAAAGATTTTTCAAAGACATGAAGGCTATATTTTTTGATTGGGACGGAACTCTGGTGGACAGTATTCCGCTTTTGTTTTCAGCCCATAACTATACGCGCGAAAAAATGGGGCATGCTCCTTGGACGAAAGAAGAGTACCGCGCGGCCATGGTGTCTTCCACGCGAGAGATTTACCCTGTTTTGTACGGCGAAAAGGCACAAGAAGCACAGGATGTTTTATATGCGTTTATTCTAGAGAACCATTTGAAGCATCTGGAAGTTTTGGATGGTGCGCGGGAGCTGGTTGAATTTTTGGGAGCGCGTAACGCGCCTATGGGAATTGTCAGCAACAAGCGCCATGATGTTTTGCGCCGTGAGGTAGAACATTTGGGATGGGGCAAATATTTTGGCGTTTACAACGGCGCGGGCGTAGCGGCCAAAGACAAGCCATCAGGCGCGCCTTTACTGTTTGCGTTAAACCAGCTTCCGCACAAGGTGGACATTAAGAATGTTTTATATGTGGGTGACACCGAAAGCGACCTTGGGTGCGCCAAGGATGCGGGGTGTGAGGCTGTTTATATGCGTCAGGAGCTGTTCAAGCCAGAGCTGGTGGAGCAATATAAGCCTGCCTATGTGGTGGATGACCTTACGGCACTTAAGGATGTTCTAATTAACTATCTGGAAACACAGCCCTAAATTGCCCCTTGCTGTCTGGGGATAACTTCGTTAAAAGCTTAAGGGACTTCAAGAAAACTGGTTGAATTAGGGATATAAAAATGGCCGATAAACCACAAAACGTGCAAGACGTCTTCCTCAACAAAATCCGCAAAGAAAAAATGACTGTGACCGTGTTTTTGGTCAACGGTGTAAAGCTGCAGGGTATTGTGACGTGGTTTGATAATTTTTCCATGTTGCTTCGACGTGAGTCCCATGTTCAGCTTGTTTACAAACACGCCATTTCCACCAT
>CAUJHK010000068.1 GCA_963204715.1 Pseudomonadota bacterium
GCCTATTTATCCCATTACGTGCCCAAAACCCTATCCGTGGTCGGGTTGTTTGTGAACCCCAGCGATGACGACATTACACAAGTTCTGGAAAACGTACGCCTTGATATGATTCAACTCTCTGGCAATGAGCCCGTCGACCGCGTCCAGCGCATTGCCCAAACTTTTAAAAAGCCCATTATAAAATCTTTTTCCATTCAAACCCCCGAAGACCTTCACCATGTCACCGCGTATGAGCCTTATATTGACTGGTTATTGCTGGATTCATCCCAAGGCGGCAGTGGCGAGGTTTTTGATTGGAGCTTGCTTAAAAACGCTTCCTTTTCCAAGCCATGGATGTTGGCGGGTGGCTTAAATGACCAGAATGTGGGGGATGCCATCACACGCCTGTCCCCCGATGCAGTGGACGTGTCCAGCGGGGTGGAAAGCGTGCGTGGTGTGAAAGATGTTGCCATGATAAAAAGCTTTATAGAGCGCGTTAAAAACGCGTGACAGCACAGCTCCCTTGCCGCTAAAACCATAGGCATGAAAACAAACACAAACTCCTATCGTTCTGGCCCCGATGAAAACGGGCATTTTGGCGCCTATGGCGGCCGCTATGTCGCCGAAACCCTTATGCCCCTTATTCTGGACGTGGAAAAAGCATGGCATGCGGCGCGGGACGACGACGCTTTCTGGAAAGAGTTTCATGCTCTGGCCGCTGATTTTATAGGCCGCCCATCCCCGCTTTACTACGCCAAAAAGACGACAGAACATTTAGGCGGCGCAAAAGTCTATTTTAAACGGGACGAGCTAAACCACACAGGCGCGCACAAAATCAACCACTGCCTTGGGCAAATTCTGGTTGCCCGCCGTATGGGCAAAACCCGCATCATTGCAGAGACAGGCGCAGGCCAGCACGGCGTGGCCACAGCCACCGTTTGCGCGCTGTTTGACCTTCCTTGTACCGTCTTTATGGGCGCAGAAGATGTCGAACGGCAAAAACCCAACGTATTCCGCATGAAATTGCTGGGCGCGGAAGTGATTCCCGTCACATCAGGATCATCCACCTTAAAGGATGCGATGAATGAAGCTTTGCGCTATTGGGTGGCCAATGTGCACGACACCTACTACCTGATAGGCACCGTGGCAGGCCCGCACCCCTATCCTGAAATGGTGCGCGATTTCCAGTCTGTTATCGGGAATGAGCTGCGTGAACAGATGCGGCAAAAAGAAGGCCGCCTGCCAGATTCCCTTGTTGCCTGTATTGGCGGGGGGTCTAACGCCATGGGGCTGTTTCACCCGTTTTTGGATGATAGTGGCGTAAAAATGTATGGCGTGGAGGCTGGTGGCCATGGTGTGATGACCAACAAACACGCGGCCAGCCTGTCAGGTGGCAAACCCGGTGTGCTGCACGGGATGAAATCCTACTTTTTGCAAAATGATGATGGGCAGATTACCGAAGCGCACTCTATTTCCGCAGGGTTGGACTACCCTGGTATCGGCCCCGAACATGCATGGCTTTATGATGAAAAACGGGTGGAGTATGTATCCGTGACTGATGATGAGGCTTTGGAAGCTTTCAAGCTTATGGCCAAGCTGGAAGGAATTATCCCCGCACTAGAGCCATCACACGCCTTTGCGCACGTTATAAAAACAGCCCCCTCTTTACCCAAAGACCATATCATGGTGATGAATTTGTGCGGGCGCGGGGATAAGGACATCTTTACCGTTGCGGAGAAGTTAAATGTCACAATCTGATGCAACAAAGAAAACAGCCAATATAGAGGCGCAAGCCATCGACGGATTTCATGTTGTGGGCATATCGGCCATGACCTGTAACAAAAATGGCCAAGCCGCCGAAGACATCAATGCCCTGTGGCAGCGGTTTTATGAGAAGGATATGCTGCACAAAATTGAAGACCGTGCCGAGAATGTTATTTACGCCGTCTATTCGGATTATGAGGGCGATCACACAAAGCCATTTCGTGTGACCATCGGCTGTAAAACCAGGGGCGCGGCCAATGACCTGCCCCACGGGCTACACAAAATTCATGTTCCATCAGCCCATTACGCCATGTTTGCGGCGCGCGGGGAACAGCCAAAGGCGTTGTTAAAAACATGGGAAGGCGTTTGGAAAAGCAACCTGCCCCGCACCTATGTGGCGGATTTGGAAATTTATGGCCCCCGATTTTTTGAAGAAGGGCTGCACGAAATTTTGGTCTGCGTTGGGGTGAAGATATGAACCGTATTGATACCTGTTTTAGCGCGCTGAAGGCAGCGGGCAAAAAGGCGCTCGTCACATTCACCATGGCGGGCGATCCCGATGAAAAAACATCGCTTGAAATCTTGCATACGCTTGCCCAAAAGGCCGATATTTTAGAAATTGGCATGCCGTTCACAGACCCTATGGCCGATGGCCCTGTCATTCAGGCGGCTGGGCTGCGGGCACTGGCAGGTGGCACAACCCTCAAATCCACCCTTTTTATTGTGCAGCAATTTCGCAGCAAAAATAAGGATACCCCCATTGTGTTGATGGGGTACTTCAACCCTGTTTTGCAGTATGGTGTAGATAAATTTATTAATGATTGCAAGGAATTAGGCGTTGATGGTCTTATCATTGTTGACATTCCGCCAGAAGAAGCGGGCGAAATTGCCCCCAAAGCGCAGCAAAATAACATCGCTTTTATCCGTCTTTTGACGCCAACAGCCGACCAGTCCAGACTGGACAAGATATTGGGTGTGGCCTCAGGATTTTTATATTATGTGTCCGTGGCGGGCATCACGGGGACAGCCAGTGCAGACCCAAAGGTGGTTGGTGCCCACATTGCCAGCATCAAAAAACAAACCAGCCTGCCAGTTGTTGCAGGTTTTGGCATTAAAACCCCGCAAGATGCAAAAGCCATGGCGGCCGTGGCGGACGGGATTGTTGTCGGCTCTGCCCTTGTGCAGACCATTGAAAGCGCGGGCGAAAAGCATACGCTGGCCAAGGACTTGGAAGAGCAGGCGGCCGCACTTTTGGAGGCCATACGCGCTTAAACGCCTCTTTTGGACATTTAAATCCACATCTATTCGCTTGATGTAGTATTTTAAAAAACCCTTATAAAACAAATGGTTATTCTTTCCCTATCCAAACAGGTGTGTGCTAAATTCCTTGACTTTTTGTCCCGTGCGGAGCTATAACCCAAGGCTGTTTTGACCATAAAGGATTGTATCCCATGAACTGGCTGACCAATTTTATCCGTCCTCGCATTCGTTCTATCGTCGGGGACCAAAAGGATGTGCCCGACAATCTTTGGAAAAAGTGCGATTCTTGCGAGGGCATGCTCTTCCATAAAGAGCTAAAAGCCAATTTGAACGTCTGCTACCATTGTGGCAACCACCTTGCGCTGGATGTCAAAGACCGCTTAGAGCTGATGTTTGACGGTGGTCAGTATGACCGAATCCCCACCCCGCGTGTGCCGCACGACCCTTTGAAGTTTAAAGACAGCAAAAAATATGCAGACCGCTTGAAAGCTGCGCAAAGCAAAACGAAGGAGCTGGACGCCATACAAATTGCCAGCGGCCTGATTGGTGGCCAAAAGGCCGTGGTGGCCGCGTTTGATTTTGCCTTTATGGGCGGGTCTATGGGCACCGCCGTGGGCGAAAGCATTGTCAAAGCCGCGCAAACGGCCGTAGAAAAATCTGCCGCACTCATTGTTATTCCCTCTTCAGGCGGGGCACGGATGCAAGAAGGGGCGTTTTCCTTGATGCAAATGCCGCGCTCTATCATTGCGGTTGATATGGTGAAGGAAGAGGGCCTGCCCTATATCGTGCTTTTGACCAACCCAACAACGGGCGGCGTATCAGCCTCTTTCGCCATGGTGGGTGACGTACACCTTGCCGAACCTGGCGCGATGATTGGCTTTGCAGGCCGCCGCGTGATTGAAGAAACGGTGCGCGAAACCTTACCCAAAGAGTTTCAGACCGCCGAATACCTGCTTGACCATGGCATGGTGGATATTGTTGTTAAACGCTCTGAGCTAAAAGCCACGCTGGCCAATTTGCTGGATCTTTTGATGCTGAAACAAAAATCATCCGCCCCTGGCTCTATCAAAGGCGGCATGGGCAAGATTATGTCCGTCGGCGTGGGCAAGGGCGACAAAGCTAGCGGCAAAGGCACTGTTGCCCTGCTCAAGAAAAAAGCCAGAGCCAAACTAACCTCTCAACCTGCCAATGCGGTTTTAGCCGATGTTGCCAAAACCAAAAAGTCAGCCAAGCAATAGCAGCTTTCAAGCGCGGTTCACGGGTGCATCAGATGACCCGATTCTAGAGGCGCGTCTGACAAGCCTTCTGGAAGGCATTTACTACCTACACCACAAGGAAATAGACCTTGGTTTAGACCGAACGTATCGTTTTTTGGAGCGTATCGGCAACCCGCATCTGCACCTTCCGCCCGTGGTTCACATTGCTGGAACAAACGGAAAAGGCTCAACAACCGCAACGCTTCGCGCACTGCTTGAAGCCTCGGGTCACAAAGTTCATGTGTACACATCACCGCATCTGGTACACCCGACCGAGCGGATTCGGCTGGCTGGCGCACCCATCACATCCCAAGCCCTTTTGGACATTTTGAACGAGTGTATCGAAATCAACAACGGTGACCCGATTACATTTTTTGAACTGTTCACCTGCGCCGCCCTTTTGGCGTTTCAACGAACCCCCGCTGACTTTGTTTTGCTGGAAACAGGCATGGGTGGACGGCTGGATACTACCAATGTGATATCAAAACCCGCTTGCACCATTATCACCAGCATCTCTTATGACCATCAGTCCTTTTTGGGAGATACTTTGGCCAAAATAGCCTTTGAGAAGGCGGGCATTATGAAGGCAGGCTGCCCATGCGTGATCGGCTATCAGTTTCACGAAGCCATTGAGGAGGGCGTGCTGGAGGTATTCCACAAAACATCCCAAGGCTTATCCACACAACCTCCGCTTCATATTTTTGGCGCGCAGTGGAGCAGTGAAGCGAATCCTGATGGTATGGTGTTTCGCTACGAAGATGACTCTATTGCGCTCCCAAAGCCCTGTCTTCTTGGGACTCACCAGATTTGGAACGCTGGTGCAGCGCTGGAGGCATTTCGCCTCATTGCACCGACCCATTTTAAGCCCCAGATTTTATCCACTGCCCTTGGGAAAATTGACTGGCCCGCGCGCCTGCAGACTCTGGAAAAACATCCCTTTAAAGAACTTTTGCCTAAGGGTTGGGAGATATTTCTGGATGGTGGACATAATGACAGCGCGGGAGCTGTCCTAGCACAGCAAATGGACGAGTGGGTAAAAACCAGCCCGCGCCCCCTTCATTTGATTGTCGGCATGATGGCACGAAAGGACGCGGGGGCTTTTTTAACGCCTTTGCTGCCATACGTACACTCCCTCACCTTAACCGAGGTAGAAGGCGAAAAAGACAGCTTTGCCGTAGAGGATTTGGAAAAAATTGCCAACAGCGCCGGCTTCAAAACCATCCATACCGCCAAAAACATCGCAGCTGCCGTAAAAACCGTTGCTGACAGCGAGGATTTATCTATCCCGTCCCGCATTGTTATAGCGGGGTCTTTGTTTCTGGCGGGACAAGTTTTGGCCGCGGAATAGACCCCTCGTCACCGAAAAACCTCATTTGCGCCTTGAACATGCCCCCATGCAAGGCTACATATGGATGGAATAACAAAATGATAGGACAGACATGGCCCACAACATTGCCCTTATTGATGATGACAAAAACATCCTCACCTCCGTTTCCATGGCACTGGAAGCCGAAGGCTTTAACGTCAAAACCTATAGCGATGGCGAGGAAGGCTTAAAAGGCGTGACGACAACCCCGCCCGAGCTTTTGGTGCTGGATATAAAAATGCCAAGGATGGATGGCATGGAAGTGCTGTCCAAACTGCGCGAACAATCCTCCTTGCCCGTAATTTTCCTGACATCCAAAGATGATGAGGTGGATGAGGTCATTGGCCTTCGGATGGGGGCGGATGACTATATCACCAAGCCTTTTTCCCAGCGTTTGCTGATTGAGCGCATCCGCGCTTTGCTGCGCCGTCAGGATTTGATGAAACAAAAAGAAGACGGGCCAAAAGAAGCCGCCGAGCGCGTCCTTCGGGGACATCTGGAGCTTGATGATTCACGTCATCTGTGCACATGGAAGGGCAAGCCCGTCAATTTGACGGTGACAGAATATTTGCTGGTCAAAGCCCTTGCTCTGCGCCCTGGCCATGTTAAAAACCGTGACCAATTGATTGATATGGCCTATGGTGAGAATATCTATGTGGATGATAGAACCATTGATTCCCACATCAAACGGGTGCGCAAGAAATTCAAACAGGTAGACGATGATTTCAACCATATCGAAACGCTGTATGGCATTGGCTACCGCTATAAAGAATAGCCGATTGCTGCACCCCTTCGTCACCTTCTGGCGAATTGTGCAACGGCGCAAAAGCCGCGAGAAACTGGAGTTTGACCCCAGCACCCCCCCAGACCAGATGAGTGGCCTGACCCTTCGCATTCTGGCCGTTAACATTATCGCGATCATGATTTTGGGCCTTGGGATTTTGTACCTTGGCCAATATACCGATTCCCTGATTGAAGGAGAGCTGGCGGGTCTGCGGTCTGAGGCGCAGCTTTTTTCAGGGGCCATTTCCGAAGGCGCTGTGCGCCCTGTCTTCCAGATTTCCCCCGTCCCTTTCGAAAGCCCGCAGGAAATTGAAGCCATAAAGCCAGAGCTGGCACGACGCATGGTGCGCCGCTTGGGCGAAATTGGCAAAAGCCGTATCAGGCTTTATGCGATTGACGGCTCTGTCTTGTCAGATTCCCACCAGCTTTCAGGCTCAGGCACCAGCGTATCCGCCGATGTGGAGATGGAAAGCCTGTTGCCTGTTCCACCAAAGGTTACGTTCGACTCGCTTTTTACCCAGTCTGCCTCGCGCTTTCTTGACCTCATCCCCATGAAGACCCAGCTGATGGAGTTTCCGCGCTCCATGGTGACAAATATTTACACATTTCCAGACACGCAGGCCGCTTTGTCAGGCAATGTGCAGGCCAGTGCGTGGAAGGACAAGGACAACCGCATCATTTTAACCGTCTCCGCCCCCATTCAAAAGGGAAACCAAGTGCTTGGCATTGTGCTTTTGCTGCGCGACGGGGCAGAGCTGGAAAAGGCCATAGCCGAAGTACGGGTTGATGTTTTCCGTGTGTTTTTGGGGGCGTTGGGGATTACGGTCATGCTGTCCATCTACCTGTCAGGGTTGATATCCCGCCCCTTACAAAGACTGGCTTATGCTGCAGAAGCCGTGCGTCAGGGCAAAGGGCGTTATGTCGAAATTCCTGACATGTCCCATCGCAATGATGAGATTGGGGATTTGTCCGTCGCGCTGCGTGATATGACCTATGCCCTTTTCACCCGCATGGACACCATTGAACGCTTTGCGGCCGATGTGGCGCATGAAATAAAAAACCCCCTTACATCCTTGCGCAGCGCCGTGGAAACAGCCGCAAAAATCACCGACGAAGAAAAGCGCAAAAAACTGCTTAGCATTATCCAGCATGATGTACAAAGGCTCGACAGGCTTATCTCTGACATCTCCAGCGCATCGCGCCTTGATGCTGAATTATCCCGTGAAGAAATGGGCCGCGTGGATATTCACGCGCTGATGCACCGCCTGCGCGATGCCTACAAAAAGCCCCTCAAACGGCTTGAGGGAGAGGACCATGGGGACGATGATAAAATCATTCTGGACCTGGCCAGTGATGAGGCCTTTTATGCCAAAGGTAATCCTGAACGCCTGGAGCAGGTTTTTGGCAACCTTATCAGCAACGCCCTATCATTCTCCCCAGATGATGGCCGTGTGACCATCCGCGCATTCCAGCAAAATGACAAGGTTATGGTACAGGTGGATGATGAAGGGCCAGGCATACCTGAAAACAAACTCCACACAGTGTTTGAACGCTTTTATACTGAACGCCCGCAGCATGAAGGATATGGCCAGCATTCAGGCCTTGGCCTGTCCATTTCCAAGCAGATTATTGATGCTCATGGCGGCCAGATTTGGGCGGAAAACTTAAGAAAGCATGATGGCAGCATAGCGGGTGCACGCTTTAATGTGGTTCTGGCAGGTGCAGCATGACAAGCCATGATACCGCGCAAAAAACACCTCCCGTTTTCGTCACAGGCTTGTCTGGTGCGGGATTGTCCTCTGCTTTAAAAATTCTGGAAGATTTGGGATATGAAGTGTTCGACAACTTCCCTATCCCGCTGATTGACAGTTTGATGGAGGATGTAAATGCGGACAAGCCCGTGGCTTTGGGGCTGGACACCCGCACAAGGGGGTTTAACCCTCAAGTCATTATACAAAAAGCGCAGCAATATACTGCACGGCTTTTGTTTATCACCTGCGATGAAGCTATCTTGCAAAAACGCTTTACCGAAACACGCCGAAGGCATCCTTTGGCTGCCGACAGACCCGTGAGCGCGGGAATCAAGCGGGAACTCGCCATGCTGCACCCCCTTAAAATGGCCGCAGACCCCGTCATAGACACAACCGACATTTCCATTCATGACCTTAAGAGGTTAATGGGCGGGCATTTTGAGCAAAGCACGCGCAACCATTTAACCCTGACAATCTTGTCTTTTGGCTTCAAGAACGGCCTGCCGCGCGAGGCCGACATAGTTATGGATGTGCGATTTTTGAAAAACCCGCACTGGGAAGAGGATATTCGCGCCAAAACGGGGCAGGACAAGACGGTGCAAGCATTTATAGCCAAAGATAAGTCCCTAAAACCCTTCATCGAGAATTTTAAGGTGCTGCTGGAGCCTTTGCTGGAACGATACAGGCTGGAGGGCAAAAGCTACCTGACCATCGCGATCGGCTGCACGGGAGGCAAGCACAGGTCTGTCTATGTGTCCGAAATGATGGGGGAATGGGCGAAGTCACTGAATATTTCAACGTCCGTTGAGCACAGGGACATGAACAGGGTTTAATCTTTTTATAAATTTACATAATATTATTGACTTTTCTTTTCATATTCTATATTTTCCCTGCAGGTTTTAACAAAAAGGGCTTAAGTATCATGCGTAAAATTTCAACATTACTGGGCGCGGCTGCAATTGGCGCTGTTACAACAACGGGAACAGGCGCGACAACCGTACAGCCCAGTTCTGGCCCGCTGGAATTTTTTGACCGCCTGACACACGAAACGATGCAAACACAAGGCAACTCACATCTAGGACAAATTCGCATTACGCCTGAAGCGAGCCACGCCGCAGGCGCGCCACAGGTTTATGCCGTGCGTGACGAAAACGACAACAAGCAATGTATCATCGGAAGCCATCTGGCGAAAAAATCTACCGCGTACTCGGCAGAGATTTTTGATACGATTGCACAATCTGGTAAACTTGATGCACTGAATAACGCCCAAGAGATCGATATTACCACGCTGACACGAAACGGTGCTTATGCATACCCCGCGAACACAACGCCAGAAGATGGTTTTTTCAGAGCCAACGCTGGCTTTGGTATTGATAAGGCGGTTGTTTTCGTTGATGGCAAAATGCTTGACCTAACAAACAGTGTTGAAAGCAGCCATTACACCACTAAGGCTCAAGGGGCTTTAAACGACACCATTCAGGCCGCTTATCTAGACGGAAAGTCCGTGACCTATGTTTATCTTTCAGACAACGGCCACACGGTTGTTGACACATTCAATATGGACAAGTCCGTTATTGCGACCTTTGACAAATGCCTTGAGACAATTGACGCCATCGCCATTCCACAAAACGATTATGTGACGTTTGAATCCATTCCATACCCAAAAGCGACACCAGAAATCATTGCCCAGATTAAAGGCTCGCAATGTATCAGTGGCCTTAAGGACGAAGATGTTGTGGATGTGCGCACAATTCAGTCCGTAACGGGGGCCATCCTCCCCTTTTCCTACAGCCTGATTTTAAAAAACGGGGATGAGGTTGTTTCAGACTTTTTCAAAAAGACGGCCGATGGCAAAATGTATTTATCACAAAGCCTGACACAGTTTGCTGAACACAAAATATCGTCCTGCGCGGGCAACCTTCCTGTGGCCCAGCCGCCCCAGCTTTTGGCATCTCTTTTTCCATCCGTAACCAATTTTGCAACCGTAAGCTCGAATCCTTTGGGGCCCATTCTCACCACCACCCCTCCTTTGGGCGGTGGCGGCGGCGGTGGTGGCGGATGCAAAGATGATTGTGTCCCCGCGCCCGTTCCCCTACCTTTGGGTGGAGGTATGCTTTTGGGCGGACTTGGCATGCTTGGCGGAATCGTCCGACTTCGCAAGAAAGGCCCGTCACTGGATTTATAAAAATGCAAAAGCGGGCTTTAATGCCCGCTTTTTTGTGCTGGTTCTCCTATCGCAAATCCCTCTTTGAGAGGGCATTCCTTTTAAAATGGTGGCTTTTAATTTTTCAAGCTTTGAGCCATAAATTCCAGATAGGTTCACCGCCATAACATTCAAATGTAAAAAAACTGGAATCAGGACAAATTGCCCATTTGGTTATTTGAGTACAGATAAACGCCGCACCGCCCCAATACAAAAAATCAATAATTAAAATCATTACTGTGTAGACGAATGCCTGAAAAGCATATTCATATTTTTTTTATACCAATAGTAACCGACATATGCAGCAGACAAAATGATTAAAAAGTCAAAAACAAAATCAGTCCCTTCATGAGCATACATAAAATATAACCATGGTAAGTCCAAGATGGATTCTTGTGCTTCAAAATAATCTATTTTGTTATCGGAAGCTTTTAGAACATAATAAAAGAACGCCAAAAACCCATAGGCATGAAGAGTGCACGCACAACAAAACGCGTAAACAGGCCAGAAAGCCCTGACCCATTGCCATGAAAAAGACTGGTGATAATGTTCCCGCAAACTAGCGTATGTTATCTTCATTTACGCCATTCCATTGAAACTTATGGTCTTTGATTGTTCCGCGTTCAAGTGAAACCTCACCGTCTAATTTTTCAAGCTTTGAGCCGTAGATACTTTTGCACAAAAAAATCAATGACAGAAAGGCATTGTATCTGTTTGATTACAAATCGCGACTGTGCTTATAAATTCGTATAAGTCGTATGTAAATTTCCAGTTCAAAACAAACGAAACAAGCATTATAAAAATGTAACCTACGGACGAAAAAACATATTTATATTTCTTTAGAATTAAAAAATAGAGACAAAATAAACAAGACAGGGCAATAAAAAATAACATAGGCCAGCTAAATACAAAATCAAAATTATAAATAAATATATCTGGAAAAAAAGTTGGATCATCTTCATTGTCCGTTAAAAAATAATGAAGAAAAAACAGGAAAGAGAACCTTTCCAAAAAAAATACTATCCAATACAAATAGACTGGCCAAAAATGTTTCAGCCAGTCCAGTGTAAAAGAGGCACGGAAGTCAGATGTTATTTTAGCGTGAATCTGTTTCCAAGATAGGATTCCACCTAAACTTTTGATCCTTAATTGTTCCATGCTCAATAGAAACCTCACCGTTTAATTTTTCAAGTTTTGAGCCCTGCACTTCAAAAGGTTTTGAATTAGGAATGTTTCGTAATCATTCTATCCCATCATGTTGGAAAAGCACACAAGAGGGGCCAGACAGGCAAATCTGGGCAGACCAGTCTTTGATTTATAAACATATATACCCATTTTGAACAAAAACTGAATAGTGGATAGCCAAAAAATATACCTGTAAAATACAGATATGTTTGTAATGCTTGGCTATGCTTTTTGATCATTAAATAATAGCCAACTTGTAAAAACGCTAAACACATTAAAAAATATATCAATATTTCAACTTCAGGATAATCTCTGTTTTTTGATGTCCAGGCAAAAACCTGAGATTTTCGGTCATACGGCTTAAGGTGTTCAAAAAAAACATGCATACCTATAAGCGTTTTCGTAATACACGCTATCCAAAACAAGTAGGCTGGCCAAAAATGTTTCAGCCAGCCCAGTGTAAAAGAGGCTTTAAAATTCGCTTTTATTCTATCGCAAATTTCTTTCCGAGACAGAATTCCATTGAAACTTATGGTCTTCGATTGTTCCGCGTTCAAGTGAAACCTCACCGTTTAATTTTTCAAGTTTTGAGCCATAAATCTTAAATGGTTTTGATCCTGGAATGTACCTAAGCGCACCTAAGACTTTATCATCTTTGTTATAATCATACACATCGTTAAAGCGATGATCGACAAGGCCATCTACCAAAACCTTATCGCCTTTTCGTGTCGCCTTCAAGGAACCTGTGGAGCGAAATTTAACGCGGCCTATCCCCAAACCTTGATCCTCATCAAAATTACGCAACCCCTCGGTAGCGCCAATATCTTGATCCCAATAATCAACACCGCCATCAACGGCGGGATTCTTTAAAACAATAGACTCCCCATCCCGCAAACGTAGGATTTGGTCTTTGAAGGGGTGTTTTAGTCCATTCACCTCACCTTTGACCATGCTGTCTTCAAACCGCTTTTTATTATCAGCCGTCATGTAGCCATGGGGTTCAGGGGCTTGGTTAAGGTCATAAAGACCAAAGTGGCTTAATATTTTTTTGACGCGCATTACATCGTCTGGGTTGTTTGTACGGTTGTTGCCCACATCAGCCTTAAGGATGCGGGAAGTCTGGTCAGAATTGGCCATGAAAAACTCCTGTAAAAGTGAAGATTTAAAAAATGAAAAAGCGCCCACAAGACGGACTTGGGGCGCATACAGTGGAATATAATCCTATATATTTATAAAATTGTCAAGGGCTTTGGGTGGGCCGTTTTTCTGGACTTGGCGTTGGATGGGGCGTGCCTTGCGCACTGGTGCATGCACAAAGACCTGCGCAAACATCTTTCAAACTAATAGACATGTTCATCCCTTTCTATTCTGAACAGCGCGTTTTCAACGGACACGCCGCGTTGATTAAGATGGTAAAAAATAGCGTTAAATTTACCGTCCTCGTCTTTTTCATTCACCACGCGGTATAACACCCGCGCCTTGGTTTCATGGCCAAGTTGCATCAGCGTTTTGCGGCCGTTCAAAAGCGATATCAGGTTTATGACTTTCTTTTCTGACAGCATAAAATCTTCAGAGGAATCCAAAACCGTATAATCCCCCACGGGCACAGGCTCCCCCGCCATATCGTCCGCATATTTCAAAACCATAAAGCCGCGGGGGTGAACGGGGCTTTTGGCGTAGGTATATATGGGCGAGGCCGCCTCTTGGTTAAAATCATTTGTCTGCATGCTTGGCCGTTCTAACTTGCAATTTTCGTCCCTAACCCTTAAGTCATAACGGATAATTCTTAAAAAACCTTAAAACGAAGGAAAAAACTATGGCCGTAGCCCCCAAAACCGTTGAAAACGACTATAAAGTCAAAGACATCTCTCTGGCCGAATGGGGCCGTAAGGAAATTACGATTGCCGAAATTGAGATGCCTGGCCTTATGGCGCTTCGTAGTGAGTATGGCAAAAAACAACCTTTGAAAGGCGCGCGCATTGTCGGCTGCCTGCACATGACCATTCAAACGGCTGTTTTGATAGAAACCCTGCAAGCTTTGGGCGCGAGCATCCGCTGGTCATCATGCAACATTTTCTCCACCCAAGACCATGCGGCGTCTGCGATTGCCGCCACGGGCACCCCTGTTTTTGCTTGGAAAGGCATGAGCGAAGACGAATATGACTGGTGCATTCACCAGACCATCAAAGGCCCAGATGGCTGGACACCCAACATGATTTTGGATGATGGCGGGGACTTAACGGCCATTATGCACAAAGACTACCCAGACCTTATGAAAGACGTTAAAGGAATTTCTGAAGAAACCACCACGGGTGTCTTGCGCCTGTATGACATGGAAAAGAAGGGCACGCTGGCCGTTCCTGCCATCAACGTCAATGACTCGGTCACCAAGTCAAAATTCGACAACAAATATGGCTGCCGTGAAAGCCTGGTGGATGGTATCCGCCGCGCCACAGACGTCATGATGGCTGGTAAAGTTGCTGTTGTTGCGGGCTTTGGCGATGTTGGCAAAGGTTCTGCCGAAAGCTTGCGCCATGCTGGATGCCGCGTGATGGTCACGGAAGTTGACCCCATTTGCGCCCTTCAGGCCGCGATGGAAGGGTATGAGGTTGTCACCATGGAAGATGCTGCGCCACGTGCGGACATTTTTGTGACCGCCACAGGCAACAAGGCAGTGCTAACCATGGACCACATGCGCAAAATGAAAGACCGCGCCATTGTCTGCAACATTGGTCACTTCGACAACGAAATCGACACCCAGTCTTTGCGCAACCTGAAATGGCACAATGTGAAGCCGCAGGTGGACGAAGTGGAATTCCCCGATGGCAAGCGCATCCTGCTTCTGGCCGAAGGCCGCCTTGTCAACCTTGGCTGCGGCACGGGCCACCCGTCCTTCGTGATGTCATCCTCCTTCACCAACCAGACTTTGGCGCAGATTGAACTTTACGCCAACGCAGGCAAATATGAGAAAAAGGTTTATGTTCTGCCCAAGCATCTGGATGAAAAAGTGGCTATGCTGCACCTTGAAAAGCTGGGCGCGAAGCTCTCTGTCTTGTCCAAGGAGCAGGCGGACTATATTGGCGTTGACCAAAAAGGCCCATTCAAGAGCGATGCTTACCGTTACTAATCACCCATATCTCCCTTCAAAACCCCGCGTCAATGCGGGGTTTTTTGTTCTTTTATTTCAAGCTGCTACGACTGCATTATGCATAAACGTTGACAACTGACGGTAACTTGCATAAAACCGCGGAATAAGTTTTAAAAAAGAGAAGATTTTATGAGAGATACATATAACGAAAACGCGCAAAGCCAATTTGCCAAAGTCTATTTGACAGCCTTGCAAGCGATTGTCCGTTTTGATGAGGAACTGACAGGCACACGCTTGAACAAGGTTCGCGATATTGCGAAAGCCCTTGCCCATGACGACCAGTTACTGGGCGCAACAGCGGCAGAAAAAGCCATATTCATAGTGCTTAGAAGCAATAAAATTCTAGAACGTGGCGTTCTGTACGGTGATTTAAAATCAACGAGCAAAGCCCCGTGGATTAAAGACCCCGTTGTTTTGGGCATGATAAAATCACATGTTATGTTGATGGGAAACCCAGAAGACAAAGAAGTCTTGCAGGACTTTTTGGCAAAGACAGAAGCCTTTTTTGGCAAAACCGCCAAACCTGCCACACCAGCGCAAAGAATTCTGGCTGTCGTATAAAACAATATCAAGGGGGATGACGAAGGCGTAAAGCTGCGTCATACTCCGCTTCATGAATGTCCTTCGTATCACTTGCATTGATAAGCCTGGAATTGTCGCCGCTGTGGCGACCACACTTTCCAACAATCAGTGCAACATTGAAGAATCATCGCAGTTTTATGATCCTTTTTCAGGCAAGTTTTTTATGCGTGTGGTGTTTCGCGCGCTGGCCGATGGCTGCCTGAATGGCTTTAAAACCCGCTTTGATGAGGTCGCCAAAACCTTTGCCATGGACTACCAGATTTGTGATTTAACCGCGCCCGTCCCCACCTTGATTATGGTATCGAAAGCAGACCATTGCCTGCACAATCTGCTATACCATGCCCGCACAAAAACCCTGCCCATTGTCATTACGGGAATTTGCTCCAACCACGATGATTTAAGGCCTTTGGCTGATGCTGCACAAATTCCATTCTACAAAATAAATATAAACAAAAACAAAGAGATGCATGAAGACGAGATTGCCAAAATTGTTGCACAAACTCATTCTGACCTCATATTACTGGCGCGTTATATGCAGATTTTAAGCGATGATTTCTGCAGCAAATTTTCAGGCCGTGTCATCAACATCCATCACTCATTTTTACCCGGATTCAAGGGGGCAAAACCCTATCATCAGGCCTATGACAGGGGGGTGAAAATCATTGGCGCGACGGCGCATTTTGCTACGCAGGAGCTGGATGAAGGCCCTATCATCTGCCAGGATGTTGAACCTGTAAACCACAGCCATTTCCCCGACAAAATGCAGCAAATGGGGAGGGACATTGAATCCCGCGTTCTGGCACAAGCCACCGCCCTGTTTTGCGAACGACGCATCTTTGTCAACGGCACACGCACCGTCATTTTGTAAAACACAATAAAACTGCAGCATAAAACTTATTGCTTTATTTCCGTCCGCCGTACCCGTAAAATTAACCAAGATTATGAAGCCAGCCACATCAAAACCTTCTCTTTTCTCGCACCTTCTGGCGCCCCTGACGGGCGCGGACAGGCTGGCCGTGGAAAAAGCACGTCTGGAGGCTTTTTTGAATGCCTTCCCTGGCGAGTATTGTGGCTTTCATGAAGATGGCAGCGTGGCCTATAGCGAGGGATTTTGCACCCTTTTGGCCGTTGCCTCCATTGCGCGGATAGAAGATGTGCAGGCCGCACTCACCACCACGGATTCGGCCATTTTGGAAGGCGCGTTTTTAAAGCTGGAGGAGGAACGAAAGCCTTTTTCCCTCAACGTGCAAAACGAGGCAAAAACCAAGGTGTTGCGCATTCGCGGCGCGGCAGGCACGGCCATAGACGGCAGTGACAAATTCAGGATTCTATGGCTTGAGGATGTGTCAGACGACGAAGACAAGCTGCAGCAAATTCGCCTTGGGCGAGAGGATGCTCAAAATCAGCTGGGTATTATGCGCGGCGGGTTGGAGCATCTATCTTCGCCCGTGTGGGTCAGGGATGCGCAGCATGAGCTGGCATGGGTGAACAAGGCCTATGCGGGGCTTTTGGGCACCGTGCCTGATGATGTAACGCTATCGCAGCTGGAAATTATTCTGCCCCAAAAGCCAGGTGTAAAATCACTAAAGGAAATGGCGCAGGCCGCGCTGGCCGAAGGCAAGACGCAACAGGCACAATGCCATGTCATAGTGGGCGGCAAACGTAAATGGATGGAGTTTATAACCCTGCCGCTGTCAGGCACGCACCAGACCATAGGCTATGCCAGAGATATTACGCGTGAAGAGGAAATCCAAGGCACGCTGGACCGCCAGACCGCCGCCAACAAAAGCCTTCTGGAACAGCTCCGTGCGGCCGTGGCCATATTCTCCTCCAACCAGACGATCGAGTTTTTTAACTCCGCCTTCGTCCATTTATGGGGGCTGGAGGAGCAATGGCTCAACGGCCACCCCAAGCTGGGGGATATTCTAGAGAAACTGCGGGAAGGCCGCCGCCTGCCCGAACAGGCTGATTTTGTGAAGTACAAACAAGGCTGGCTAAGCCTTTTCACCAAGCTTATAGACCCGCACGAAGACATGATGCACCTCCCCGATGGCAGCACTTTACGGCTTCTGGTCATCCCCCACCCTATGGGCGGATTGATGATGACATTTGAGGACGTTACCAGCCGTCTGGCGCTGGAATCTTCATACAACACGCTGATAGAGGTACAAAAGGAAACGCTTGATAACCTCGCCGAAGGGGTAGTTGTGTATGGTGGTGATGGCCGTATCAAACTATGGAATCCTTCCTTTGCCACCATCTGGGATTTAAACCCCGAAGATCTGGAAGGACAGCCGCACATCAACAAAATTGTTGACAGCATGAAAGATTTTTTTGCCCCAGACATATGGGCGGACAGCCGTAAGAGCCTTATATCGCAGGGTCTTGAGCGGCAGGAACAAGAGGGACGCATGACGCGTACAGACGGCGTACAGCTGCGCTATGCCTCACAGCCCCTCCCCGATGGCGGCATGATGGTGTCCTATTACGACATTACGGATTCCGCGCGCGTTGAAAACGCCCTACGGGAGAAAAATTCTGCCCTTGAAGCCGCCGAACAGCTTAAAACGGACTTTCTGGCCAATGTATCCTACCAGTTCCGCACGCCTTTGAACGCCATTATGGGGTTTGCTGAAATTCTCGAAAACCAGTATTTCGGGGCTTTGAATGAGCGACAAAAGGAATATACCTCAGGCATTCGGGAATCGGGCGACCGCCTTGTGTCGCTTATTGATGATATTTTGGATCTTTCCACCATTGAGGCGGGCTATATGGAGCTTCATAAAGCCGACCTTGCTGTGAAGCCGCTTCTAGAAACTCTATACAATTTAACCTCACCATGGGCGGGTAAACAAAATTTGCATATAAAATTATCCTGTCCCTCAAATATATCAAATATTTATACGGATGAAGCTCGTATAAAACAAGCATTGCTCAATATTATCCGCAATGCCATCCACTTCACTCCCGAATCAGGGAATATAGAGATTTCTGCCGAAAATTACGGGGACAGGGTAAAAATTATAGTACAAGATAATGGCGTGGGCATAAAACCTGAGGATTTAGAACGCATCTTTATGCCTTTTGAAAAAACAGCGGCTACGAAATCCTCTCATGGTGCTGGACTGGGCCTTGCTCTGGTGAAAAACATTGTTGAACTGCACGGCGGCAGTGTTATTGTTGAAAGTAATGTGGGGACAGGAACAAAAGTGACATTAACATTATAACTACCGCTTGTCTGGCCAGCCCTTAGATTGTCCAAAAGCTGACGGAAGAATAGCCAAATAGGCATAGCCGTAGCCAGCCAGTGTACGAGCTTGCTACGAACAGTCTGCACTGAGCTTTTTAAACCCGTTTTCATCAGGCTGCGCGTCGAGATAAACAGGTTTGTCTATTTTGGTTTTGCATTCAAAAAGCGGGATAAGTGTACGTAAAACTATTTTAATGCGGCGGCCTTCAAAAAATGGTCCCGCCACGCAAAATTCCTGCTCCGCCCCTGCATTCAGGCGAAAATTATCGCTGTGTTCCACAACCTCGCCACTGGCAACCTGCTGTTTTGCAGTCATCAAAGTGCCTAGAATGGTTTGATCAGACCGATTGACCAGCTTGGAGCAGATAGGGCTTTGGATAATTTCCCCCTCCTTGCCCTCCATAAGGGGCATTTGTGCCATGCCCTTGCTAGAAGAGAGCAGAATAATAAAAAGTGCCAGAAAGGGAATCGGGTAAAGCTTCATAATTTTTTAGTATGCGCCAAATTACGACTAAACGGGAGAGGATATTTTACACCTTTATGATGCCCCTGGAACACCCTTGGTAGTCGAATACTCAAAATGAAATTCTTTGTCTGGGTTGAGTTGCGCCCGAATAGCGTGGGCGGCCATCGCGGCCTCATGAAAGCCTGTTAAGATAAGTTTTTGTTTGTTTTTGTAAGACGCAATGTCGCCAATAGCATATATTCCTGTTTCACTTGTTTGTGCGGTGACTGGATCTGTCAGAATGTGGTGATTGTCTATACCCAAACCCCACTCCGTTATAGGACCTAAAGACATGGACAGACCATAGAATAGCAACAATGTGTCTATTGGAAGTGTTTTTTGTAAACCCTCCAAAGAGCTAACATAAAGGGCTGACAACTGCTCACCGTCACCCCCCAGCGCATCCATCTGGTATGGGACGACAAGCTCCAGCTTACCTGCCTTCGCAAGCTCTTCCATTTGGCGTACGCTTTCGGGCGCGGCACGGAACTTATCGCGCCTGTGTATGACGTACAGTTTTTTTGCCAAAGGCGCTAAGGATAACGCCCAGTCAACGGCACTATCCCCTCCGCCAGCAATGGCTATGACCTTATCTCTAAAATCCTCTTTTCGCTGTACCATATAATGTACGCTTTTGCCTTCATAGGACTCCAGCCCCTCCAAAGGCGGCCTGTTCGGGCCAAAAGCACCCGCACCCGCCGCAATAATCACGGCTTTTGCCTTAACTTCCGTACCTGTTGAAGAAGATATATGCCAAAAGCAATCTTTTTTGCTTAAAGAGACAATTTGTTGTCCTAAATGATATTCTGGCTTAAACGGAGCTATCTGGCGTTCCAAATTCACTATCAAATCCCCCGCCAGAATCTCTGGGCAACCAGGGATGTCATAAATAGGCTTTTCAGGGTATAGCGCGGTGCACTGGCCACCCACGCAAGGAAGCGCATCAAAAACTACGCATGACAGGCTGAGCATGCCGCACTCAAACACAGCAAACAGCCCTGACGGCCCCGCGCCTATAATGACCACGTCTTTTTCAATGATCTCGCCCATGGGCATGGTTATGCCATGGATTTTTGCCTGTCGCCAAGAGCTTTTGCACAAAGACCACATAAGGCTTTTGCGCATAAGGTTGATGCAAGCCGAATTTCCCGCGTGATATCCGCCCATATCACCGCTATAAAAAAACATGGAGATTTTTGAAACCAGAAATGAGCAAGAAACCATTGCCGCGGCCGCCAGACTGGCAACCAGTGCAAAGGCGGGCGATGTGTTTTTGCTGGATGCCCCCATGGGTGCGGGAAAGAGCGTATTTGCACGCGGGTTTATCCGCGCCTTGTGCGGGCAGGACAAGGATGTCCCCAGCCCCACTTTTACATTGGTGCAAACCTATGAATGCGACACAGCGCAGCTGTGGCATTTTGATTTATACCGTTTGGAAACGCCTGATGAGGTTTTGAATATTGGCTGGGATGACGCGCTATCGGGGGACGCCATCTGCCTGATAGAATGGCCGCAAAAGGCGGGGGAGTATCTCCCCCCCCACGCGCAGCATATTTCTATAGAAATAACAGGAGAGAATGCCAGAAGGATATGCGTTGATGACAAGCAAACCTGATAAGGCCTTTATTCTGGCGGCAGGCATGGGCACACGCCTTCGCCCGCACACGGACGTCATGCCAAAACCTATGGTAAGCATAGCAGGCAAAAGCATTATCCACCGCACCATTGCAAAGCTAAAACAAGAAGATGTGAAGGAGATTATTATCAACCTTCACTATCTGGCAGATGTGTTGGAAGATCATTTAAAAGACATACAAGATCCGTGGATTATTTTATCCCGCGAGGATGAGCTTTTGGACACAGGGGGTGGCATTAAAAAAGCATTATCCCATTTTGGCAACAAACCATTTTATATCATCAATGGTGATGCGCTATGGGATGATAAACTTCCTCCTGCCCTGACAAGATTATCCTCCCTATGGGATGACAAAACTATGGACATTCTTATGTTGCTGGAACCGAAAGACAAAATGATAGCAGGCTTTGTGGGAGATTATGACTGCAATGCGAACAGCGTGGCCACGCGCAACATGGACAAAAATGGGGAATTTATGTTTGCTGGTGTGCGCATAGCCCACCCGCGAATTTTTAAAGATTCTCCTGATGGTAAATTCTCATTCCTAACTCTTATGGACAAAGCGCAAGAGCAACAACGCCTCTATGGCATGGTGCATGATGATGCGTGGTATCATATCTCCACACCCGAAGACCTGGACATGGTATCCGCCCTCTACAAGAAGAGAGGAATATGAAAGAAACCCGTATATACACAATTCCTGCTGGTTATTCTTTCGTCGATGTTTTTGCGAAAGGCGTGCTGGAGCTTGCCAAAGGTGATAGCACGGCATTGTCCCGCATGCAGATTTTGCTGCCAACCCGCAGGGCGTGCCGAAGCCTGCGGGATGCCTTTTTAAAACTCTCCCAAGGCCGCCCAACCTTGTTGCCACGCATGCACCCGCTGGGCGATGTGGATGAGGACGAGCTTTCGATGTTTATGGCGCAAGAACTGGCAGGAGAGGAGCTTTCTCTTCCCTCCGCTATTTCAGCCACCCGCAGGCAGTTTTTGCTGGCAAAGCTGATAGGACAGCGCGGTTATGGCCGCGGTATTGTGCAAGACATGGAACTAGCCAAGGCGCTCGCCCAGCTTATGGACCAGACTTATACCGAAGACCTTGATTTAAAGGATTTACCCAAGCTTGTGGAAAGCGAAGCCTTTGCCAGCCACTGGCAGGTGAGTATTCAGTTTTTGTCCCTTATCAGCGAGCACTGGCCAAAAATTCTAAAGGATCTGGGCGTTATAGACGGCGCCGACAGGCGCAACAGGCTTTTGAAAAACTTGTCCGATCATTGGCAAAAAAATGCGCCGGAACATTTTGTTATAGCCGCAGGCACGACTGGGTCTATCCCCGCGACAGCGCGGCTTTTGAAGACAATTACAGATCTACCCAAAGGGATGATTGTTTTGCCGGGGTTAGATCGAAGCCTTGATGAGGATAGCTGGGGCGTAATGGATGACACACACCCGCAAGCCACACTGAAAAATCTTTTAAAGACACTGGAGGTGGACAGAAATGCTGTCCAGACATGGCCCGCCCGCACAACAGACAAAGACACAAAAGGGCCTATACGGGGCTTTGTTGGCGAAGTGATGCGGCCATCCGAAACCACACAAGAATGGCAAAACCTTAAAGACATGGTCATTATAACCCCGCAAGACATAGCGATAGAGCGGTATGATTGCGAGAATCCGCAAGAAGAGGCACTGGTGATTGCGCTGGCGCTGCGCCGCGCTTTGGAAGACAAAAATTCGCTCGCCGCCCTTGTTACACCCGATAGAAATCTGGCGCGCCGTGTGACCATGGCATGCAGGCGATGGGGCATAGAGATAGATGATTCCGCAGGGCAGCCCTTGTCACAAACATCTGGGGGGCTTTATCTGCGGCTTTGCATGGAATGTGTGATAGGAGAAATGATGCCTGTTGCACTCCTGAGCTTTTGCAAGCATGGCAAGTGCCGTCCTGCTTATAAAAACTGGCGCTCTGAAATCAGGGCGTTTGATAAACATGCCGCCCGAGGGCCTATGTTTCAAGGTGGACTGGATGGCTACACAAAAAACATTGGGGAATTAAAAGACGATTCCTCAAAAGAGAGGTTTCAGAACCTACTGAGCTTTATCCAGACAGGTTTTTCAGACCTTCTTGTTTTTGAAAAGACAGATAAACGCCCTTTTGCAGACTGGGTATATGCGCATTTGAAAGCGGCGGAATATTTTTGCCCGGCAGAGATCTTATGGGCGGGGCAGGAGGGCGAGGAAGCTTCTGTCTTTTTTAGTGCCTTGCTACAAGAAGAAGATGCGCCTGATGATTTGAGCGCGCAGGATTATATGGCGGTCCTTACAGGATTGATGAAGGCCGTATCCGTGCGGCCACGTTATGGTCTGCATCCCCGCGTTATGATTCTGGGGCAGCTGGAGGCACGCTTGCTGGAAGCGGATACCATGATTCTCTCTGGTCTTAATGAAGGCACATGGCCGCAAAAGATTTCGGCAGACCCCTGGATGTCACGCCCTATGCGAAAAGAATTTGGATTGCCACCACATGAACGCTCCATTGGCCTTTCTGCACATGACTTTGCACAAAGTCTTTGCGCGGATAAGGTCATACTAACAAGATCAACGCGTGTGGATGGAACACCCACCGTGCCTTCACGCTGGCTGCAGCGCATGGACACTGTTATTCGCGCCTGCAACCTGCCCGATGATATTTTAACCCACAACAAGCCTTTGTTGACCCTAGCGCGGGGCATGGACATAGCCGCCATAAAAACACCGCCTTTGCGGCGCCCTGAGCCAAGGCCGCCTGTATCGTCACGTCCGCGCGAATTGCCTGTCACAAAAATTGATATGTGGATGAACGACCCCTACAGTATTTATGCGCAGTACATTTTAAAACTAAAGCCTTTGAAAGATCTGGAGCAGGATATGGACGCCGCGCTCAGGGGCACGCTGATTCACGATGTCTTGAAAGATTTTTTTGACCTTTATAAAGATAAGCTGCCCCCCGACATTGCAAAGGCTTTTGTAGAGCTGGCTATTGCCGGGATGGACAAGGTGGGTTTGGAAAAACACAGGCGCACCATGTGGCTGCCCCGATTGCAAAAGATCGGAACATGGCTATCCGTAAAAGAACAGGAAATGAGAGCGGTTTTTATCCCAACCATTTCAGAAGAAAAGGGGGGAATGACGCTGGATGGAAAGGCCGGCGTCTTTACGCTTACCTGCCGTGCAGACCGGATTGATGTTTCAAAAGACGGTAAAAGCGCGGCCATTATTGACTATAAGTCTGGCGGGCAATTTTCAACAAAGGGGATGGTTTCAGGATCGCTGCCGCAACTGCCTCTTGAAGCCCTGATTGTAGAGCAAGGAGGGTTTGAAAAATGCAAAAAAATTCCATCATCGCTGCTGGCCTACTGGATTATCAATGGCTCTAAAGACGGAGGGAAAATTATTAAGCTTGAGAGCGAGGAGAAAATAAGGGCGGCAATGGAACAGGCAAAAAACGGGCTGAATGCCCTGATTGATGCCTTTGATGAAGAATCAACACCTTATATGAGCCTGCCCAAACCACACAAGGCCCCAAAATATAATGATTATGAGCATCTGGCGCGGGTGAAGGAATGGATTGCCCTTGATGATGCGGGTAATGATTTTGAAGACGGAGAAGCCGCATGACAAAACAGGCTTTGGACAAAACCCTCTCTCACCTCTCCGCCGTGGAAGAAGCCACGCAAAGACAGCGCGCCGCATCAAACCCCATGGCCTCTTCATGGGTGGGCGCATCGGCAGGCTCAGGCAAAACAAAAGTTTTGACCGACAGGATTTTGCGGTTGCTGTTGCCACGTGAAAATGCGGAGCCAGCGACCAGACCTGAAAAAATACTGGCCCTTACTTTTACCAAGGCCGCCGCCAACGAAATGTCACAGCGTTTGTCAAAGAGGCTCTCGCAATGGGCTGTTATGGATGATGATACCTTGCGAAAGGACATGGACGAGAGTCTTTTGGGGCGTACGCCTACAAAAGAAGAAATGATCGCCGCACGAAAACTTTTTGCACGTGTGATTGATGCCCCTGGTGGCATTAATATTATGACCCTCCACTCTTTTTGTCAGTCTGTATTAGGGCGTTTTCCCATAGAAGCGGGCATCCCCCCCCACTTCAAAGCCTTGGAAGAAAGCGAAGCGGCTATGCTTTTAAAACAAGCGACGGACGAGGTTTTGGCGGGGCATAATCTGGACAGCCCTGAGCTTGTGGCACAAAGCCTCGCACGCCTAGCCACATTGACGAATGAAGAACAGTTCGAAAAGCTGGTGAAAAACGCTTTGGGCGAACGCCACCAATTTCAAAAAATTCTCGACCGTACATTCGGCGTGGACGGGCTTTATACAAAGCTATGCCAAAGCCTGGGCGTACAGGCAGGGTCAACGCCCGAAAAAGCGATACAAGATTTTGTCACGGCCCTTCGTGCCAGAGAAAAAGAATTGCGTAATGCCTGCATGTGTCTTTCAAACAGCGACAAAAAGACCTCACAAGAGCGCGGGCAAGCCATACAGTTTTTTCTAGACCAGGATTTAGAAGGACGCGTACAAAGCTATCAAAGCTATAAAAGTGCTTTTTTGAAAGATGATGGCGATTTTTACAAAAATCTGGCAACACAAGATGTCATAAACAAAAATCCTGATGTGGAAGGCATCCTGACTTCCGAAGCGCAACACCTGTACGCATTTGAAGACACTTTAAAATCCATTGCGTGTACGCAGTCCACAAAAGACCTGTTTACCGTACTGGAAGAAATAATATCACGTTACCAAACATTGAAAACACTGCATGGTGGGCTGGACTTTGATGATTTGATTCTAAAAACCCTCGCCTTGTTTCAGGGAGACGTTTCACCAATGCGTACTCTTGAAAACGTCACCCCGTGGGTGATGTTTAAAATGGACGGAGGGATTGACCATATTCTGGTTGACGAAGCACAGGACACAAACCCAGAACAATGGGAGATCATACGCCTTCTTGCGCAGGAATTTTTTACAGGAGATAGCGCGAAAGAAATTACACGCACGCTTTTTGTCGTGGGGGACGAAAAACAGTCTATCTTCGGTTTTCAGCGCGCTGCACCAGAAAAATTCGGGGACATGTTTGATTATTTTCAAGAAAAAATCAAAGCTTCACACCAAAAATTTGATCCCGTAGATATCAATACGTCGTTTCGCTCTTCGCAAGCAATTTTGAATGCTGTGGATGCAACTTTCATACAATCGCATGCACAAAAGGGCATGGGGAAAAAGTACGCCCCACACCGTGCCCAGCGTGAAGGTCAAGAAGGCATTGTAGAGCTTTGGCCAATCTTGAAATCTGAACAGGTAGAAGGAGAGAGCTCGCAGAGCGATGAATGGTCTGTGCCTGATAAGGTTGTAGAGCTTCGAAGCGGGTCAATCCAAATGGCAAAAAAAATAGGGGACATGATATTTAAATGGTTAGACAATAAAGAAAATTTAGAATCACGGAACAGGCCCATTCAACCAGGCGATATTCTTGTACTGGTGCGTTCACGTAATGCGTTTGTCATGCAGCTGGTGCGTGAGTTGAAAACGCTGGGCGTACCTGTCAGCGGCGTCGATCGCATGGTTTTGGCAGAACAGCTGGTGGTGCAGGATTTATGCGCCGCCATTAATTTTGCACTTCTTCCTGAAGACGACCTCACCCTTGCCTGTCTTCTAAAGTCGCCGTTCATCGGCATTAACGAAGAGGAGCTGTATGTCATTACGCAAGGACGGGCGGGACACTCCCTCTGGCAGGCGTTCAAGGAAGTGCCCTTGCACAAAAATATACAAGACTGGCTGGAATCCCTGATTGTACGCGCAAGTGAATCTAGACCTTACGAATTTTTAAGCCATATTCTACAAACTCCGTGCCCCGCCAACAGCCGCAGTGGCTTAGAAGCCGTACGTTCCCGTCTGGGTGAAGAATCTCTTGATCCCTTAAACGAGTTTTTAAATGCTGCCATTCTTTTTGAATCTGGCCACAGCGCCAGCCTGCAAGAATTTATCAAATGGCATAAGACGGGCACGAGCGAAATAAAACGAGATCTGGATGAGGGTGGCGGTGTCATACGAATTATGACCATACATGGTGCCAAAGGTCTGCAGGCTCCTATCGTCTTTTTGCCTGACACCGTACGCCAAAGAAATGGCGCCGCAGGGACAAACCTGTACTGGCATCATAAGACTGGATTGGAACTGCCTTTTTACTGTCCTTCTGCCAATGCCATGCCAAAGGCCATGCTGCCCGCGAAGGAGCGGCTTCAGGAAATAGACGATGAAGAAGGAAGAAGGCTTTTGTACGTTGCCATGACGCGTGCGGAAGACAGGCTTTATATTGGTGGATACTATAACAAAAAGAAACCTTCAGACAAAACACCCACATGGCACAAGGACATTGAATCTGGCCTTTTAAATCTAGCGAATACCAAACAAATTCTGCCCCAGAATAGTGAAGATAAACAGGTCACGCTGCGCCTGCACTATGAGCGTACGGCCAGACCAGACAAAGCGAAAGCGGTTCAAGGCAAGCAGCAGACTGTGCAAATAGACCGTACACAAAGCTGGATTGACAAACCAGCGCCAAAAGAGCCATTCCCGCCCAAGCCTTTAATACCGTCGCGCCCATCCGAACAAGAGCCCGCCGCCGCCTCCCCGCTTACCCAGGCAGGTGCAAACAGGTTTAAGCGCGGCATTGTCACCCACAAGGCCTTGCAATATTTACCGCAAATAGAAAAATCCCGCCGTGAGGCCGCCCTAAAAACCTTTTTGGCAAACCCTGCGCAAGAATTAAGTCACGACATTCAAGACAGCATTTTTAAGGAAGTAATAACCATTTTGAACGACCCTGTTTTTGGGGATCTTTTTGGGCAGGATTCTATGGCGGAAGTGCCCATCACGGGGTTGATTGGAGGCACGCATCTGGTGTCAGGGCAAATTGACCGCATGCTTGTGCGGGAAAACGAAGTGCTGGTGGTGGATTTTAAAACAAACCGCCCCCCACCCCAAAACCCGCAAGACGTACCTTCTGCTTACATTCGGCAGATGGAGATTTATCGCGCCGCACTCAAGGCCATATATCCCAACAAAGCCATCCGCACAGCCCTATTATGGACGGACGGCGCAATGTTGATGGAAATTTAAAGGTAAGGCTATTTTCGCTTCTTGTTGGTTTTAACACTTTGCCCCCTTGAAATTTGGGTTCATACGGGCAATGTTAATAAGGCAATTCGAATATTTAAAAAGGTGAAAGATGACCCAACAAGTTTCCGATTCCACGTTTGAACATGAAGTTTTAAAATCTGACGTTCCAGTGATTGTCGATTTTTTTGCGGAATGGTGCGGGCCTTGCAAAGCCCTTGGCCCATACGTCGATGAACTTTCGGCAGAACTGCAAGGCAAGGCAAAAATTGTGAAAATCAATATTGATGAAAGTCCGAACGCGCCCACAAAATATGGCGTGCGGGGCATTCCAACCCTTATGGTTTTCAAAAACGGTCAAGTGACCGACACACGCGTGGGCGGTATGTCAAAATCTCAATTGTCCGAATGGGCGAACGGCGCGGTATAAAGTTTCTCCATTCAATAACAAAAAGGGACAGCCTGAAAGCCGTCCCTTTTTTTGCGTTCGCTTTTGATTACTCAGCCTTTGCGGGCACAGCCTTGGCAGGCACCAACATCATGATGGCCTGACGGCCTTCCATTTTTGGTTCTTGTTCAACCTTTGAAACTTCCACCAAGTCCGCTTTAAATTTTTGCAAAACCTGCATGGCCAAATCAATGTGCGCCATTTCACGGCCACGAAGGCGAAGGGTGACTTTGACCTTGTCTTCATTTTCCAAAAATTTCTTGGCGGCACGAAGTTTGACCTCATAGTCATGCTCTTCAATCGTGGGGCGGATTTTGATTTCTTTTATCTCAATGACTTTTTGTTTCTTCTTGGCTTCAGCGGCTTTCTTTTGAAGCTCATACTTATATTTGCCGTAGTTGAGAATTTTGCAAACAGGCGGCTCTGCCCCAGGAGAAACTTCTACCAGATCCAGCCCAGCCTCTTCAGCACGGCGAAGACCTTCTTGAATGGTGACAATGCCAACCATTTCTCCATTTTCATCGACAAGGCGGATTTTGGGAATACGAATTTGTTCATTCACGCGGGTGCCATCATCAGAAGGGCGGCGCGGCGGGGTATTATTTACAGGTGGTCTGGCTATGGGATATCTCCATCAATTGTTAAAGCTAAGGGGTATTCATAAGCCCAAACCCCATAGATTTCAAGGGGTGTTCGCATCCACCACCAAGGAACAACTCTCTAATACGGCGCCTTCGCCGCAGTCATCAAATCTTCGACGGCCGCGTCCATATTAATAACCCGTTGCCCATCAGACCCCAGCGTACGGATGGCGACCATACGCTCCTCCGCCTCGCGCTTACCCACAACAAACAGATAGGGGACCTTTTGCAAGGAATGTTCGCGCACCTTGTAATTGATTTTCTCGTTGCGTACGTCGAGCTCTGCCCGTATGCCATGTGCGTTTAATTCCGCCATCACGGAACGTGCGTACTCATCCGCCTCAGACGTTATTGTCGCCACCACGCATTGGACGGGCGCAAGCCAGAGCGGCAGTTTGCCTGCGTAGCTTTCAAGCAAAATGCCTGTAAACCGTTCCAACGTACCCAAAACCGCGCGATGAAGCATAACGGGGCGTTTGCGGCTTCCATCCTCCGCCGTATAGGCGGCATCAAGACGTTCAGGCAAAACGAAGTCTAGTTGCAACGTCCCGCATTGCCAGCTACGGCCAATCGCATCACGGATATGGTATTCAACCTTTGGCCCGTAAAACGCGCCCTCACCAGCCTCTTCTGTAAAGTCCAGACCTGCCTTTGTTAAAGCTTGGCGCAACCCATCTTCCGCTTTGTCCCATGTTTCATCAGAGCCTGCCTTGTTGGTGGGGCGCAGCGCGAGCACCACGCGTACATCCTTGAAACCCATATCCGCATAAACATTTTTTATAAGGTCACAAAACGCGACAGATTCAGACATAATCTGATCTTCGGTACAAAAAATATGGGCATCATCCTGTGTCATTTGCCGTACGCGCATAAGCCCATGCAATGCGCCGTGCGCCTCATTTCTGTGGCAGCATCCAAACTCCGCCAAGCGAAGAGGCAGGTCACGATAAGATTTTATACCCTGATTAAAAACCTGAACATGGGCGGGGCAGTTCATAGGTTTAAGTGCCATGAAATGCTTGGGCTCTTCTTTAAAAACTTTGCCGCCTTCTTCTGTGTTGGGCTCAACATCGGGAACAACAAACATGTTTTCGCGATATTTTCCCCAGTGACCCGAGGCTTCCCACAATTTGTTATCAATCAGTTGTGGAGTTTTAATTTCCTTATACCCCGCATCCTGAATGCGGCGGCGAATATAATTTTCCAACTGGTGATAAATCACAAAGCCCTTTGGATGCCAGAACACGCTCCCTTGTGCTTCTTCTTGAATGTGGAACAAATCAAGTTCTTTACCCAATTTGCGGTGGTCACGCTTTTCGGCTTCCTCAATCTGGGTCAGGTAATCTTGTAATTCTTTTTCATTACGCCATGCCGTACCATAAATGCGCGTCAACATCGCCTTGTTTGAATCGCCGCGCCAATAAGCACCCGCAACCTTCATCAATTTAAAGGCCGTACCAACATGTTTGGTGGATGGCATGTGCGGGCCGCGACATAAATCCAACCATTCGCCCTGTTTATAAATTTTAATGTCTTCAGATGCTGGCAAATCTTGGATGAGTTCAGCCTTAAAATTCTCACCTTTGTCTTTGAAGTATTTTATGGCGACATCACGATCCCATACTTCGCGTACAAACGGCGCCCCGCGCTCAACGATTTTTTTCATCTCTGCCTCAATGGCGGCGAAATCATCGGTTGAAAAAGGCTCGTTCCGCGCAAAGTCGTAAAAGAACCCGTTTTCAATGTTTGGGCCAATGGTGACTTGAGTACCAGGGAACAAGGTTTGTACAGCTTCCGCCAGTACATGCGCACAATCATGGCGTATCAACTCTAACGCTTCACCATCTTCGCGTTTGACCAAGCTGATTTTCGCGTTCTTTGTGATGGGCAAAGATAAGTCCGACATCTCTCCATCAATTTTGATGGCAATGACGGCCTTGGCCAGGCTTTTGGAAATGCTTTCCGCGATTTCCATTCCCGTTGTGCCAGATGTATATGTGCGCGTCGCCCCATCAGGAAGAGTGATGATGATAACGTTTTGTGCGCGCTGAGCCTCGGCCATAGTCTATCCTTTGAACATGATTATTATGCCATTAGTTTTAGCGCAAAAAACGGGAACTTGTCGAGAGGGTTAAACCCCTATGGACAAAGGAAATCAGCACTTTTCCTACGCCTCTTTGACGGTTAATATAACTTTATGTGGCACAAACTTCTCTCGCTCTACCAACGGATTGCCGCCAAGCGGATGTTTTCGCGCTGGCATGAGAGCTATGAATTTGATGTCATGGACAACCATTACAGCGCCGCAGATAGGGTTGCACAGGCCGCCATACGGCACATAGCCGCCTCTACACGAAATGGCGCAAAGGGCTTTATGGAAGAGCCAGATATCGCCGACATTGGCATTGGTACGGGGCTTTTGGCGCAGCAACTGCAAGAATCCCTTCCCTGCCGCATCACAGGGCTGGATTTTACCGACGATATGATGACCATTTGCGCCCAGAAAGGCGTGGCCGAGTTGCTAATAAAATGCGATGCAGGGCGCGACCATTGGCCCATACAGGGTGCGACCATGGACATGGTGGTCAGCGCGGGGCTGTTTGAATATTTAACCAAGCCCATGGCGCAGCATTTTTTGAAAGAGGCGGTACGCGTTTTACAAGACGATGGAATTTTGGTCTTTACCTATATGCCGCGTGATGAAAGCGGTAAAGCCGTGGAGTTATGGCGCGGCCATTCTGGCACATTCGTCGTTTGTTCCTACACGCCAAAAGAGATGGAAGAGATGCTTTTAAAATGCGGGCTAAAACTGCTGGATCATTCCGCCCCATTCAAGGGCAGCCTCTATGAAGACGGGTCTTCTTACGATTACCGCCTAATTGCCGTCAAAAGGATTTAGCGTTCGTTCATTGAGGAATCAAGCGTTTTAACAAACGGTTTCAAAATATATTCCATCACGGTTTTTTCGCCCGTCAAAATATCAACCGTTGCCACCATTCCTGGGATGATGGGCAGCACTTCGCCTTTACGTTTTAGCGCGTTTTCTTGCGTAATGACGCGGACATGATAAAAGCTTTCGCCTTTTTCATCCGTCACGGCATCAGGCGATATCCCCACAACCTTGCCCTTTAGCCCCCCGTAAATAGAAAAATCATAGGCACTGATTTTGACCATCGCAGGCTGATCGGGATAAAGGAAAGCAATGTCTTTTGGCTTGATACGAACTTCAACCAAAAGCTGATCATCCTTGGGCACAATCTCAATAAAATCTTGCCCTGGCTGAACAACGCCGCCAACCGTATAAACCTTTAAATCTTTAATATAGCCATTCACGGGAGATTTAATCTCCGTGCGGTCTTTTTTATCTTCAAGCCCCACAAGACCTTTTTCAATAGAGCTCATCTCACTTGTTTTGGCGGAAAGTTCCATTTGTGATGTTGCGCGGGCAGAAGATTCAACATCACGAATGCGGGCTTCCGCTTCAGCAATGGCTGATCTTGCGCGTGGCATGGCGGCGTTTACGCTGTTTAGCTCTGTTTGTTTTTCTTTAACGGTGCGCTCTATTTGCAAGAGTTCCATCTTGGGCGCAGAACCTCTTGCAACAAGTGGCTCTACCATTGATTTTTCTTCATGTGCCAAGGAGAGCTGCCCGTTTAAATCACTGGATTTTATTTGAAGCTCGCTCAACTCTTGCGCCCGTTGTGATTTTTGCTGTTGTAGAATAATAGTCTGTCCATTGATTTTGTCCACATTGGCACGGTACGCAGCCATTTCTTCTGTTACCGCCTGTGGTGCTTTTTCCATGACATCAGCAGGAAACTCTGGGACTCTTCCTTCCACCTCCGCCTGCAGCCTTGCAATGGCTGCTTTTAAACCCAAAAGGCGGGCTTCGTTTGAGCCATAATCCGCGCTCGCCCCCACATCACGAAGGCGTACAACAATTTGCCCCGCCGTAACTTCATCGCCCTCTTTGACAAGAATTTCATCTATAATTCCGCCTTCCAGAGAAGAAAGCTTTTGTATCTCTTTAGAGGGAATAACCTTTCCTTCTCCGCGCGTTGTCACTTCCAACTGTGCAAAACTTGCCCAGACAAAAAACAAAAAAAAGAACGAACACACGGCAAACATAATAATATGTTTTGAGAGCGGTAAGTCTTCATCTGTTGCCAGAACACGATCAGCATGAGCTGCTGCTTTTTGCAGCTGGGCCTTCATCCACCCTTGACGTGCCTTATTAATGTTCTCATCTAACGTGGTTTGCTTGCCCCCATTTTTTTTGGCCATTTGGGCCTGCAAAAGTTTTGCAAGATTGGGGTCTTTTCCTTCAACGGTCCGAATCGGCTTTTGTGACATGATGCTACACTTCCGTTTCTTCTGCGGCAGTGCCGTATTGGCGCGCCTGAAGTTTTTTAATGATTTCGTCTTTGGGGCCGTAGGCAACAATACGGCCACGATCAATCAATATAATTTTATCAACAAGGGTAAGCATTGTGCCTTTGTGCGTAATCAAAATGGTTGTGCGCCCTTGCGTAACAACCTGCAGACGTTTTAAAAGCCTGTTTTCAGAGGCAGGGTCCATTGAGGCTGTCGGCTCATCGAATATCATCACAGGCGGATCATACAAAAGTGCGCGGGCAATGGCGACCGATTGACGCTGGCCACCTGACAAAGACTCACCGCGCTCACCCACATTGGTGTCTAGGCCAGCTTGTGAATCACGCAAAAACTCGGTAACACCCGCAAGCTCGGCGGCGCGCATTACAGCGCGGTCTGGCGCCGTTTCATGCCCCATGGTAATGTTGGTGCGCACAGAGCCATAAAATAATTGCGGACTTTGCTGAACAGCGCCAACATTGCGGCGCAAATCACCAGGGTCAATCTGCCTGACGTCAGTACCATCAAGCTGCACAGAACCAGTCTGTGGCTGGTACAAATTTATCAGCAGCCTTTCAAGTGTTGTTTTACCTGACCCCACTGCGCCTATAACGCCCACATGTTCCCCTGGTTCAATAACAAAGTTAACAGCTTTTAGGGCAGGAACAGATTGTTCAGGATAGCTGAATGTCACATCCTGAAATTCAACCTTGCCCTGAATTGAGGGCATGGAAATAAAATGTTTTCCCGTGGGGCGCTCAACAGGGCGTTTCATAAGCTCGTTGAGTTGTTTTAGACCCTCTTTTGATTGGTGAAGGCGTGTTAAAAGAGCGGCGACCTGTGACAACGGTGCCATGGCGCGTCCCGTTAAAATAACACATGCAATAAGCGCGCCCATAGACAGTTTGGCGTTGGCAATAAGAAAAACGCCCACCACCACTACCACAACACTGGCAAGCTGTTGAACAAACGTTGCAAGATTTAAGGCAAGAGAGCTTATGTGTTTTGATTTGGCAGATGTTTTGGCAGCTTTTTCGGTCAGCTCTTCCCAATTTCTTTGGGTATGTCCTTCTGCGGCCTGCACCTTGATGGTTTCAAGGCCTGAAATAGTTTCAAACAGCAAGGCATTTTTAAGCGCGCTTTCCATCATGGACTGTTTGGTCACGCGTTCCAGAGGTTTTTGCATGACCACCCCAATCAACACCACAAGGGGGACAGCGACAAATGGCACAAAAGCAACAGGGCCGCCGACAATAGCTATCAAAACTATAAACAAAGCCACAAATGGCAGATCAATCAACACTGTCATGGTTGCGGAAGTAAAGAAATCCCTCAAAGATTCAAACTCCCGCATGTGCGATGCCATAACGCCCGCACTGGCAGGGCGTGAAGCCATGGTCATGCCCATTAACTGTTGGAAAAGACGGGCGGATATTTTTATATCGGCTTTTTTACCTGCGTGATCCAAAAAGGTTGCACGCAGGTTTTTTAAAATGAGATCAAAAATATAAACAACACTAACCCCCAAGGACAAAACCCACAAAGTTTCATAGGCGTTGTTTGGAATAACCCTGTCATACACGTTCATAACAAAGAGCGATGATACGATAGCGAAAATATTGATCATCACTGCGGCTATTATGACCTCAGAATAAATGGACTTATTCTCCCATAAAGCAGACCAGAACCATTCTTTGCCTGTTTCAATTTCGGCTGGACCTGCACGCTCATCCACGCGCGCCACAGGCCGAATAAAAAAGGCGTAGCCCGTGTATGATTTTTTTAGATCAGATATTTTAAGAACCTGCTTTTCGTCCTCCGTTTCAGGAAACTGGACAACAAATTCTGTTTCTGGATGAATCTTGCGCTTTCCATCACCTTTGGCCCCACGCTTTGCGCCAGGCTCCCTCACCTCCCATAAAATGCACGCCAGCTTATTTTCCAGCGTCAGCACGCAAGGAAGGTTTGGTGCTATGGCCAATGCTTCAAGGCTACGCTCGGCCAATCTTGCATGCAGGCTCGCACGCTCGGCTGCCCTTGCATAAAGAAGGGGGGTGATGCCACTGGGCGGTACTGGCAGGCCCGCCGTTAAAGAAGCGACAGATGTGCGGCGGCCGTAGTAGCCCGCCAAGATACGCAAAACATCCACGAGAGGGTCTTGTATAGCAACCCTGTCGGCTTCAAG
The DNA here is from genome assembly GCA_963204715.1 of Pseudomonadota bacterium. Classification (GTDB taxonomy): domain Bacteria; phylum Pseudomonadota; class Alphaproteobacteria; order Micavibrionales; family Micavibrionaceae; genus Micavibrio_A. Next base: position 35,480 of record CAUJHK010000068.1, read on the forward strand.
CGGCCATGAATCAAAAGCCTCTTGTCCCGCTTTTTTACTTTGAGAATCAAAGGCGGGCGCAGAGTTTGCGCCCGTCATGTTTTGGTCGTTGTTATCCACAGATGAACCCTTTGCAAAGGTTTGTAGGAGAAGCTTACTTTTCGACTTGTTTGTTTTTTACGTCGATAAGGCCTGTTTCTTCAGGATATGCCACACCCAGTGTTGAGAGCAGTTGACCCTTTAGAGCCAGAAGACGATAAACCGCAAAAATTTCTAAAAACTCTGCATTGATGGTGTTTGAACGGGACACAAACAATTCATTTTGTGAGTCCAGAACGTCCAATAATGTACGGCGATCCAGGTTAAACTGGTCTTTGTACGCGCGTACAACCTCACCATTTGCAGCCGCCTGATTTCCAAATTCCTTGGCGCGCTCTCCAGATGAAACCATTGACGCCCAGGTTTGGCGCACGTCATTTTCAATTTGACGGGCGGCCGATGCGCGCTCTTCTTTTGTTTGCTGATGACGGTGCTTGAATTCACGCACGCGGGCAACGTCGCCGCCACCACGATACAAATTCCAGTTCATCACAACCAAAGCAGAGGCATTGTTAATCTCACCGTCTGAACCGCCAATGTCCTTACCATGTGATCCACCTAGCTGAAGATCAAACTTCGGGTAAAGGCTGGAGCCTGTGCCCTTATATTCATTATAGGCAACCTCAACGTCAGATTCGCGAACACTTAAAGTCGGGCTTTGCGCCAAAGCTGTTTTCACTTCAGCCTCAACATCAGCCGCTACTGCATTTACAGGAACTGCTGGCATTACTAGGTCTTTTGGCATGTCGCCAACTTCTTGCTGGAATTTTGATTCCGCATTGCGAAGCTGTTCACGGACAGAGGATTCTTGTGCACGCGCAGAGGACAAACGCGCCTTGATTTGTTCAAGGTCAGCGGATGTAGAGCGGCCTGCATTCACGCCTTCTTCTATCATACCCATAATGGCCACATGTTCCGCCACGTTATCACGTGTGATAGAAAGCAATTCACGCTGGCGCATCACTTCCAGGAATGACTCAACGATGGACAGACCAGTGAATTCCGATGTTTCGCGTACGCGGTTGGCAGAAGACTGAACGCGATTTTTCTGGCGTTCATTTTCATACTTTGTACCCCAACCATCGAACAGCATTTGTGTCAATGTCAGTTGCGTGTTGTAGCGTGTAAATGTTTTATCATCATCGCCCGTGGCACGTGTGGATGGACTGTCTGTTCTTTCAAAGCCACCATCAGCACGCAAATCAATGGAAGGGAGGTACAGTGCCTTGGCTTGATTCAGCTCTTCGTCTGTTGCGCGGCGAGAGGCGGCCACGCGTCCATATTCAGGATTTGTCATGACACCAACAGAAACAGCCTGTCCCAAGCCCATTTCAGTGGGTTTTTGCTGCGCCAAAGCAAGGGAAGCGGGCATTGTGGAGAGTGAACCTGCTAATAGCAGCGCGGCAAATTTAAATTTTATGTTTTTCATCGTTGTACCTTTTTGGATATCATGCAAAATCAATGACTTTAGCCTGTTATTTATGGCCTTTTTTAGCGCGTGGCGCAAGTATTCGTTATGGTTATTTTTTGAAAAATTAAGTTCCGTAATATGAAAAAATGACGCGAGAATATACCTCGCGCCATTTTGAAAAATTAAGCAATGTTAAAACCTAAAGCAGAAGGTGTTCTTACCATCGTCACCTTCTCTGAACGCTCGGGTGTTTCTGTGCCGCCCGTTGGGTGGTCGGTTTCTCCTGTTCCTTCCGATGGATGTTCAGTTTCGCCGCCACCTGGATTCTCCGTCCCTTCGTGGTTTGTCTCACCAGTGCCGCCGCCTGTTTCGCCGCCGTTATTGTCGCCTGGTCCTGGGGGATTGTGATCACCGCCACCGTTTTCACCGTCAACATCTGGGTTGGGGCTACCGCCACCTCCGTCAGTACCACAGTGTTCTTTGCAGCCTCCTGTAGGAGGATCTACTGGCGGTGGCTCAACTGGAGGAGTGCGCGGTGTTGCCTCATGGTCTCCGCCTGTGTCACACTGGTTTTTAGGGTTACCCCAAACGGTTTTAATAACAATTTTTCCATTTTCCATTACCAGCTTTACTCTGCTGAAAGGCTGGTCTGCACAACCACAGCGTTCTTCAAACTTTTTGGCCAGAGGTATGGAGTAAAGCCTGTTACCAGATTTCACCAACTCGCACTGCTTGGGCATTGTTACGACTGGTGTAGAAACGCTTGGTGTATTAACTGTTTGCACAGGTTTGTGAACAATACGACGCGTTCCTGTGCAGTAGTCTTTGTATAGTTTGTCTTCTTTTTTATTAAGTTCTCCGACATCCGTTAAATCAAGCGTTTGGCCAGCGCTTAATTCATACGGCGCTCCCAAAGCTGGATTGTGTGCAACAATTCCATCAAATGATTTGTTTTCCGCGCGCACCACATCACACAAGCCATCTCCCGACTTCACTTCATATGTGTTTGTGGCTGCAGGAGGCGTTGCGGCAGGAGCAGCCGCTACAACAGGTTTTGCCTTGGGAACAGGAGAAGATGTTAAACCCTGTGGCGCCACAACAGCCGCTTGTTCAGGCGCGCATGTTTCACACTTTTGCCCTTCTTGAAAGGCTTCCAGCTTTTCCTGTGCCATAAGTGCCTTTACATCCGCCGTCAGATCAGCATGTTCAGCTTCAACCTCCTGTGCCCAGTATTCCAGCTTTGATTTATCGTCACATGGTTCTGCGGCAGGCGCTTCTGCCGTTGTTGCTGCAACCATAACAACGTTTTCTATAGTTTTTGGTATAACAAAAACTTGACCCACTTTAATCGTGTCCACATTTTTGATTAAATCTGCATTCGCGTCCTGAATTTTTTCTGGCGTTGTCTGGATATCCAGTTTTGCCAGTTTGAGAACAATTTTCGAAAGACTGTCACCAGACTGAACCGTTATAGTCCCTTTGTCCTTATCAATTTTGGCCGCCTCGGCCTGCTCGGCTGTTGCAAAAAGTCCAGCCATGGCGACCACTGCAGACGCCGCGATATAACGTAATTTTTGTGTGAGTTTTCCAAACATGTTCGTAAATTCCTCTCGTGATTTCACTCTTCAGGCACGTTATGCTTAACAATATGTAAACATTTGGTGCATTTATATGACTCTTGGCAAAAAATTGCAAGGTTTTTATTGAAAACAACGGTCAAAAATTATGGTTCTACCCAAACCTGCTGGCAATAAAAAACGGGGTAAAAACCCCGTTTTTTCAAATTGTTATAAAGTTAAGCAATAATACTGCCGTTGTTAAACAAGTCTGTGACCGTCACATTCACACCATCTAGCACTGCCACGGCTGTCGCCCCAGCAAGTCCCGTCCCGGCATTGTTGACCAAAATGGTTGTGTCAGCACCGCTATGCGTTGCAAAGACGAAATTATTGATAGCGTCGGTAACAGGATCAAAGCTCGTCAAAACATTCGACAATTCCAGCTTATCACCTTGAGAGGTGTTGAAGTCCTTAATATGATCAAGACCTTCATTAATGGCCATAAACCAGAATGTGTCTGCACCAGCACCGCCAGTCAAAATATCATTGCCTTTTCCGCCTATGATGTGATCATTCCCCGTACCACCAAGAATGGTGTCAACACCATCATTGCCGTATAGGGAATCATTCTCTGTGCCGCCATCAATGTAATCATTGCCTTTTCCACCCGAGATATAATCATCTCCAGCTTCACCGTACAGCTTATCATTACCGCCGTATGTTTCGCTTCCGCCAGCATCGCCGTAAAGATCATCATTGCCTGTGCCACCATAGATAGTGTCATCACCTTCACGACCAGTAATAACATCCGCTCCGACATCACCATGGACAGTGTCGTTTCCTAAACCAGCGTTGATATCATCATTGCCGTTGCCGCCGTTGATGATGTCGTTTCCATCTTCACCCCACAGCCAGTCATCTCCATCATACCCATTGATGGTATCACCCACAGATGTTCCGTGAATGACATCACCGCCAGAGCTTCCATCAATAGGCGTTCCTGCCGTGTAGTTCAGGATGTTTATCTGCAGGCTCTGTGTATCAGTATCACCATCAAAATCCGCAATCGTTACTGCGAAGTTCAAGGATGTTGTAGGAAGTTCTTTGTGGGTCAACGTGTATGTATAATCACCATTGGCCGCAACCACCAGAATGCCTTCAGGTGTTGTTAACGAGGCCGTTCCTGTTAAGGGAACGTTCACCGTTGTTGTACCAAAGGAAACTGATTTAACACGACCAGGCGTATCCTGCCCGATAAGGCCTGTTGATATATCATTCGCCAATATGTTCGAAGACACAGACCCCTGATATACAAACAAGGTGCAGGAATCTGCAAGAGCATCTGGCGCATCATCCTTGACGTTGACCGTAATCGTCGTGCTCGCCGTATCGCCATCCGTGTCCGTCGCCACCACACCAAAGTTCAGGGTGATGATATCGTTCGGGTTCGATCCATCCGCATGATCCAGCTGTTCAAACTGGCGGTACGTATAAGACCCGTCATTGCCAATGCTCAGCGTAAACACCGTCTGGGTGCCTGCCTTGCCTGTGTAAACGCCGTTCGCATAGCTCACCACCACGCCCACACCGCCAGAGCTCAACGCTCCGCCCAGCTTCGAGCCCGTTGAGGTAAACACATTGTTACCAGCAATCGTACCAGGACCATCATCTCCAAAGTCCGCACTCACAGACCCCGTCTTCACAATCGCGCCAGACGACAGGCTCGTCTCGTCCACAACATCCGCTGCAGGCGTGATAATCATCGGGATGGTATCACCGTCTTGAACCTGTATGGACAAGATGGCTGTATCGCTATCTCCATCATAGTCTTTGAGCGTGTACGTAAAGTTGTCCGTACCATCCGCATTCAGGGCCTTCGAGCTATAGCTGTAAGCGCCCGTGCTGTTGATGGTCAGTGTCCCATACGTGCCATTAATCACAACATTCCCGCTTAAAGGGACAACCGTTGTCACGCCGTTGAACACCACTTGCGTAATCTTGCCAGCAACATCCTGACCCACAGCATCATTGCTCATCACATTGCCGCTGATGGTCGCTTCTTCGCCCATCGTACGGCTGTCATTCACAGCATCTGGCGCATCATCCTTGACGTTGATGCGAATAGAGCCAGTAACGGAATCGCCCTCAAAGTCTGAGGCAATGACAGCGAAATCCAGTGTAATCACGTCATTTGGATTGGCGCCATCGGCATGATCCAAAGGTTCAAGCAATGTAAATTTGTAATCGCCTGTGGCGGATGTAAGCTCTAGCGTAAAGACGGTTGTGCCATTGGCTTTACCAACATAAACACCATTTTCAATGGTTACCACGACTGGTACGCCACCCGATGTCAATGCGCCATTTAGTTTTGAGCCGCTGGAGGCAAAACCGCTATCTTTAAATGCGTAAGATCCTGGTGTGTCTGCCCCGAAATCCGCGTTCAGCTTCCCTGTTTCCACGATTGGACCAAGATTGGTTTCATCAACCGTTTCCAGACCATGATCTGGACGCGGACCATCATTTTGGAACGTAGGAGCATCATCTTTAACATTGATGATGATTGGCGCTGCCGCAGTGTCGCCATCAAAGTCCGTGACTTTTGCGCCAAAGCTCAACGTGATGATGTCATTTGCGTTTGAGTTGTCGGCGTGGTCAAGATTCCCATATTGAGTGTAAGTGTACGCACCCGTTGATGGATTTATTGTCAGCGTAAAGACCGTTACGCCGCCCGCTGTGCCGACATATCCATTTGCTGTTGCAGTAACAATAACAGGTACGCCACTGGACGTTAGCGCAGAATTTTTCAAAGAGCCTGATGCTGTAAAGTCATTCGAAGGTGTTACGCTGCCAGCGCCATCCTGACCAAAGCTTACTACCAGAGTGCCTGTTTCCACGATTGGACCCAGATTGGTTTCATCAACCGTTTCCGTTGCGCCTGCAATGCTAGGTGCATCGTCCAGCACACCAATTTTAATGGTGGTGGAAACAGTATCACCGTCACTGTCACTGGCAACAATTCCGAAATCCAGCGTTATCACGTCATTTGGATTGGCGCCATCGGCATGATCCAAAGGAAGATATTGGGTAAATGTATAACTGCCAGTAATGGGATTGATAACAAGATCAAACACCTTCTCACCGCCTGCCGTTGTACCCACATAGCCATTGCCCACAACACTCACCGTTACGGCATCACCGTTGGATGTCAGCGCGCCGCCCAGCTGGGAGCCGCCTGATACAAAAGAGCCATTGGGAGAAATACCGCCAGGGCCATCGGAGCCAAAGTCAACAGTTACGTTTCCTGAAACAGATGTAGAGCCGCCAGACAAATTGGTTTCATCCACCCTTCTTCCATCTGGATCAATCAAGCTTGGAGATCCATCAGGCGCAGGTGTTGGTGTTTCTGGTGTTGTGAAAAATTGTAAAGGCGTAAGTGTAGGCGCGACATAGCCAAGCTGCGTTGGATTGATGGGCCCGATATCAGCATTGGTGGCAAACGGATTCAAATCTGGACGGCTTCCAAAACCATAGCCAGAATTGGCACGGCCACCCGCTGCCTGATTCCCCGCGGCTGTTTCAATGTTGGCCAGATCTTTTGCCGATGGTTCATCGCCAGCGGCCGTTTCAATTTTATTCAGGTCTTTTCCTTTAAAGGTCTGGGCTGTTTTATGCGAAGGCCCAGCGTCATCTTGCCCATCCATATCTGCCGCGGCAAGTTTTGATTTTGGCTTGGTTTCCTCAATGGCCTCTTCTTTAACAACAACAATATTGTTATCATTATTGGCTTGTGCCAAGTTTTGAATATTCGTGATAAGATCATCACCATCAACAACGCAAACCTTGCTCGCGATGCTTAGCTCAGGAGGGGTTGCCGAAGCCATGGCTGTTTCATAATTGTCTATAACAATTTTTCCGCCATTGGCGAAAGAGATAACCATCTTTCCATCTTTCATATCCGCGCCTTGCGTTTGTGAAAGATCGAAATCAAACATATATTTTTTGCCTGGCTCCAGAGTAATATTGCTTTGAGCATTTTCAGCAGGAACACCAATTTTTACAATATCGCCGCCTGTTTGAGAATCTTCCTTACCGCCAAGAGCTGTAAAAAGAAGTTTTGGATCTACGACTGTTCCATCGGATAAAGAAAGCGTATTTCCATTGTCTATAAATGATTGAAAGTTTGTCAGCGTTACATTTCCGCCTTCAACAAAGCTAATGACCAAACCACCATTACCATCAAGGCGAAGCCCGTCCACATCTTCTGGTGCGAAGGAAAGCTTTGCTGATTCACTTGCAGGCAGCGTATAATTTACCGCTGTATCTACCCCTGGAACTGCAAGAATAATGTTGTTGGTTGCCATGTTGGTTACTCCTTAAATCCGACGTTACGATCCGCACTCTGTGGCGGGTACATCTAGTTAACATTTTACTAACGAGATGCGAAGTTTTTACTCTTTTTTTTTACACTTGTCAAACATTATGTTAATACAAAATTATTATTTCCACTCTGACCAGTTTGGCATGGCACAAGCCTGTCCTACCCCCAAAGGCGGTATTTGATATTGGTGTGTTCCATTACACCATATTTGCCGCCTTCTTTGCCAATTCCCGATTCCTTAACGCCGCCAAAGGGGGCAAGGTCATTGGCCAAAAAGGGCTCATTCACGCCGACCATGCCGAATTCCAGCGCATCTGAAACCCGCCAAACCTGACCTATATTTTCACTATATATATATGAGGACAACCCATAGGGCGTATCATTGGCCAACGTGATAACCTCTTCCTCTGTTTTAAAAGTATAGAGGGCCGCCACAGGCCCAAAAATCTCTTCCGTAGCCAAAGAGCATGATAATGGGGCGCCTGTTATAACCGTGGGCTCAAAATATGTTTTACCCAAAGCGTGTCTTTTTCCGCCCATCAACACCTCAGCGCCCGCCTTTTTGGCTGAATCAATCATTTGTTCAATTTTTTCAATAGCCTGTATATTTATAAGTGGTCCTAGGGAAACATCTTTCTCAAGACCGTTTCCAACCACAAGCTTGCCCGCCGCCGTCATAAACCGATCCAAAAAGGATTGATAAATATCCTGATGGACAAAAATGCGATTGGCACAAATGCAGGTCTGTCCCGCATTGCGGAACTTGGAGGCCATAGCACCTGCTACCGCTTTGTCCAAATCTGCAGAAGGAAAGACAATAAAGGGGGCATTTCCACCAAGCTCTAAAGACAGCTTTTGCATATTGTCCGCTGCCTGTTTCATTAAAATTTTGCCTGTACGCGTAGAGCCCGTAAAGGATATTTTTCGTACGCGTACATCCGAGGTTAAAGCTTCCCCTACAAGCTTTGGATTGCTAGTGGTAACAATGTTAAAAACCCCTTTTGGCAGGCCAGCTTGCAGCGCTAATTCTCCCAGAGCCAAGGCCGTGAGGGGAGTGGCCTCGGCAGGTTTTAGGACGACCGTACACCCCGCAGCAAGAGCAGGCGCGATTTTGCGTACAACCATGCTGGCCGGGAAGTTCCAAGGGGTAATAGCCCCCACAACTCCTATCGCGTGGCGGGATATAATTATTTTTGTGCCAGGCTTGGCACCCTCTATAAACTCGCCATAGAGTCTGCATCCCTCCTCTGCGCACCAGCGAAGCGTCGCCACACAGGACATAATCTCGGATATGGCCTCACCTTTGGGCTTGCCCTGCTCTGATGTAAGCAGAACTGCCAAGGATTCTGCTTCTTCTTCAATATATTTTGCCCAGTTTTTTAAAATCTCCGCCCGCTTTGCTGGCATTAGGGAAGACCAGTCTTTGAAGGCCTTGCTGGCTGCTGCTATGGCGAGGAGTGTTTCCTCCTTGCCCATATCCGGCACGTCCCCGAGGTTTTCCTGCGTTGCGGGATTCACAACCGCAAAAACGCCGCCACCGCTGGCATCAACCCAGCGGCCATCTATTAAGGCTTTGTTTTTTAACAGCTTCATACTTTTCACACGTGTTGATTTTAAAAAGGCGAAAGATATAAATCTCCACCCTTGACCATATCTATAAATGGTTAAGCCTTTGTAAGGAAGGTTTGTTCCAAAAAAAATTGATTGTTAAAAAAGCCCGCATCACAGCGGGCCTTTAAATCTTTGTTTAGAAGGAAAGCCGCTTGGCCGTTTTTACCTGTGGCAAATTTGATACATCTTTCATCAATGCATCGCTTAACGGCGCATCGAGTGATATCAGACACACGGCAGAATCTGACCCCTCCACACGGCCAAGCCTGAAGTCTGCAATATTTTGCCCCGCATTGCCCAAAACAGAGCCAAGCGCGCCAATCAACCCTGGTTTGTCATCGTTGCGGATGAACAGCATGTCCTTGGTCAGCGCTGCCTCAATCGGCACACCTTCAATATTGACAATGCGTGGTTCACGGCCCGTAAACAATGTCCCAGCAATAGCGCGAGTGCGTGTTTCAGATTCAATTGTCACTGTCACAAGGCTTCTAAAATCTTTGTGCGACGAGGCTGTCATTTCAGAGATTTTAATGCCTTTGGATTCCGCCATCGGAATGGCATTTACCATGTTCACTGAGTCTGACACTGTTTTTAGCAAAGATGCCATCAAAGCCGCCGTCAAAGGCTTGGTGTTTAAATCCGACACAGACCCTTCATAGGCGATTTGCACGGACTTCACACCCGTATCACCAATCTGCCCCGCGAAAGATCCAAGCTGTTCCATCAATTTGATGTATTTATTCAAACGTGGCGCTTCTTCGGCTGTTACAGATGGCATGTTCAGCGCGTTTGTAATCGCGCCCGTCATCAGATAATCACCCATTTGTTCAGCAACCTGAATAGCAACGTTCACCTGCGCCTCATCGGTTGATGCGCCAAGGTGCGGTGTGCAAATCAGTTTCTCATTGCCAAACAAAGGATGTTCCTTGGCGGGTTCAACATCAAACACATCAAGCGCAGCGCCCGCAACATGGCCTGAATCAAGAGCCGCCTTTAAATCATCTTCATTGATCAATCCGCCACGCGCGCAATTGATAATCCGCACGCCCTTTTTCATTTTGGCAATAGAGTCTTTGTTGATGATGTTCTTGGTTTTATCATTTTTGGGAACATGAAGCGTGATGAAGTCCGCATTTTCAAACAATTCATCAAGCTCCACTTTTTTTACGCCCAGCTCCACCGCACGCTCTGCTGACAAAAACGGGTCATACGCCAAAACAGACATCTTAAGACCAATGGCACGGTTGGCAACGATAGAGCCAATGTTGCCACACCCAATCAACCCCAGCACCTTGTTGTAAACTTCTACACCCATAAAACGGTTTTTTTCCCACTTGCCTGCATGCGTTGACGCGTTGGCGGCGGGAATATCGCGTGCGAGCGCAAACATCATAGCAATGGCATGTTCCGCCGTGGTGATAGAATTTCCAAAGGGCGTGTTCATAACGATAACACCACAAGACGATGCGGCCTTGACATCGACGTTATCAACGCCGATTCCAGCGCGCCCAATGACTTTTAAATTTTTGGCCGCTGCCAAAACTTCGGGGGTTACAGTGGTGCTTGAGCGAATGGCAAGGCCATCATACTCACCAATAATGGCAATCAGCTCTTCAGGTTTTAGGCCTGTTTTAACATCAACCTCGACACCTTTTGCTTTAAAGATGTCTTCGGCAAGTTTATTCATTTTGTCGGAAATAAGGACTTTTGGCATGTTTTCTTTTTCACTCCTATTTTGTCTTGTTAGGAAAACAGGCCACCTTGATAGCAGGGCGCGAATGAGAAAGAAAGGGGGAGAAAATAATATTTGACTTCCCACATATGATATGATTATAATCCTATTATATAGAGGCGCATTGCGCCTTTTTTCTTTTTATAATCGTAAAAGAACGAGATTTATCATGCCCTTATTTAACAATCTGGCGCCGCTTTTGCGCGCGCCCGTAGGTAACAACCTCAAAAATAGTCCCGAAGATGTCCAGAACCTAAAACGCAACCTGTCAAAAACTGGCCATTATAAAACCCCCATTGAAAATGGGTACATTGACCAGAAGCTTGATGATGGGATCAAGAACTTTCAGCGTAAAAAACAATTTAAAAATCGATGGTATCGCCAAACCAGGCGGGGAGACTGAAGCCGCATTGGTAAGCACACTGATGAAATTACCGAAACCAAAATCATCAAAAGAAGATGAAAAATACGGTTATCAAACCGCCAGTGTCATCCCACTTCTGGGGATATTAGGCCTAGGCCTGGGAATGTCCGCCGCAGGCGCTGCGCAATGGTGGATGAGCGAAAACAATGCAGACAAGCGTGAAAAAATTCTAAAATCTTTTCAAAAATCTGATGAAAGCACGTCACCCCACCCAGACAACGACTCTTGTTATGACGAATATGAACGTGATATTAATGAATGCAAGCGCGTGGGGAAAAGTTTAAACTACCGTGCACAAAAAGCGTGTGAGGAAACGGCAATTTTAAGATATACACAATGTATAAAAAATATACCGCCAAAAGAAAGGCGCAATTTACAGACAGAATTTTAGAGATAGTATGAAAATATCTAATAAATATCTTTATGTCTTTTTAGAGGACGCGCTTACCAATCCGCATTTGCGGTTTGATCTTCACCTAAAACCAAGACCAGATACAAGAGCGTCATACGCAAAAACGGCTTTTGAGTCGCTTGAGAAACAACAAGCTCTTAATGCTTTTGAAAGAGTTCAGGATGCAGGATTTTGGTGTTTATCAAGACTTCTAAACAAGCGAGGAATTCTAGAAGGAAAACTGCGCGGCATGATTGTTAGTGCCAATTTCGATGAACCATCCATTATCATTGATGAGTGGATACATAAAGATTATAAGGGCGGAGAATTTCATACATTTCTTCCCCTGCCGCCGTTTCCTGAAGATTTAGATTTGGACGACATCAGCATCGATCCGCTTTTGAACATGCGGGTAGGACGTATAATTCTCAACGCTCTTTTGAATTAAATTTTATGGCGACACTAATATGATAGGGCAGATTGACATTACTCCCACATGCAAGCATTTTAAAACATTACCAACAACTCCAACCGCAAGGCATGTTATGAAATTATATTTTTATCTTCTATCCCTCGTAATCTTTATGGCCATCACGCCAGCGATGGCAAAAAGCACAACCTGTTCCGATCTTCCTGATCAAACCGCTTTAAAAACTGCCCTTACAGAGGCCAGAAAAACTGACAATGGTGGACTTAATCTTGATATGTGGGGCACGATTGTTGATCGTTCAGGCACCGTTTGTGCCATCGCATACACAGGTGAGTCTGAAGATTCACAATGGCCAGGAAGCCGCATTATCTCCGCACAAAAAGCAAACACTGCCAACGCCTTCAGCTTGAAAGGATTATCTCTTTCCACGGCCAACCTGTATTCCGCCGTTCAACCAGGTGGTTCTTTGTTTGGCCTGCAAGAAAGCAACCCCGTGGATATTAATGTTGCCTATAAGGGCAAAGCAAAATCTTTTGGCACGCCGTCTGATCCATTGGTCGGAGCGCGCATAGGCGGGGTTAATGTGTTTGGCGGAGGCTTGGCCTTATACAATGATGCGGGCGACATTGTTGGTGCTTTGGGTGTATCTGGCGATACATCTTGCGCAGACCATAATATTGCATGGCGCACGCGCGGAGCACTAAACCTTGATTATGTTCCGGGCGGTGTGGCTGCAGATAAGTCCGACACCATCATTTATGATATTAAGGCAGGAAAAAGCACTGGTGGTTTTGGCCACCCCACCTGCGGTGGAAAGGAAGACACTATAGCGGCGTCTTTGTCTAAAGTTCGCGCCGTTGCGAAATCCGAAGAAAAGAAATAATTAAATTCATGTAATTTAAAAGGGGGCTGTGAGACCCCCTTTTTTATTTCTATTACGCCGCCTTGGCGGATTGCTCACCCTTCGCGGCCTCATACGCCCAGTCAAGCCACGGCATCAGCGCGGCCATGTCGGAAGATTCCACTGTTGCGCCGCCCCAAATACGCAGACCCGCTGGCGCATCACGGTATGAAGCTATGTCATAGGCAACCGCCTCTTTATCAAGCGGCTTTATCATCCCCTTGATGAAACTTTGACGCGCCTCGTCATCCATGGCCAAAAACCATGGATCTTTAACAGCCAACGTAATTGATGTGCGAGAGCGTATCGCATCATCTTTGCACAAGAACTCCGCCCAGTTTGACGTTTTCGTCCATGTTGCAACAGCCTGATAGTTGGCTTCAGAGCGGGCAATGGTTGCTTTCAGGCCGCCTATAGATTCAACCCATTTTAGCGCATCAAGACAGTCTTCCACGCACATCATGGACGGTGTGTTGATGGTTTCAGCCTAGAAAATACCTTCGGCCAGTTTGCCCCCTTTTGACATGCGGAATAGTTTTGGCAGCGGACGGTTTGCAGGCTTGAAAGATTCAAGACGGGCTACCGCACGGGGTGACAACACAATCATCCCATGGCCGCCTTCTGATCCTAAAACCTTTTGCCAGCTCCAAGTGGTTACATCCAATTTGTCCCATGGCATATCATACGCAAAGACTGCGGATGTGGCATCGCAAATAGTAACCCCTTCACGGTCAGCCGCTATCCAATCACCGTTCGGAGCACGAACGCCTGATGTTGTGCCATTCCATGTAAACACAACATCACGGGTTTTTGTATCAACGGATTTCAAATCAGGAATGTCACCATACGCGGCCTTTATCACGCGCACATCTTCCAGTTTTAATTGGTTGGTTGCATCGTTTGCCCATTCCAGACCAAAGGCCTCCCAATGCACCATATCCACGCCACGCGCACCAAGCATGGACCACATGGCCATTTCCACCGCGCCTGTGTCCGAGGCCGGCACAATCGCTATTTTATAATCGGCGGGTATGCCCAAAAGCGCGCGATGGCGATCACACACCTCTTGAATTTTCTCTTTGCCCTTTGCCGCGCGGTGCGAACGACCCAAAAACGCATCTTTTAAGGCCTCCACACTCCATCCCGGGCGCTTGGCGCAAGGACCAGAAGAAAAACAGGGGTTTACGGGTTTGGCTGTGGGTTTGGATGTCATTTTAATCTCACGTTGTTATTGGGTGCTTGTAGGGCTATAAAATTCTGTTATCACTGTCCAGCGTTTTATTTACCGTGGAAGACATTAAACCATGACCCGCCTGTCCGTCAATTTGAACAAGGTTGCTTTGCTAAGAAATCAGCGGGATTTACCATACCCTGATTTAATAAAAACGGCGGAAACGATTTTAAAGGCGGGCGCGCATGGCATCACCATCCACCCCCGCCCCGATGAACGGCACATTCGGCGCAGCGATGTACCCGCTTTGTCTGAATTTTTGGCGGAATATAAGACCCCCTTTCCCACCTTTATGATGAGGCAAGAACAGGTCAAAGATGTTGAGTTCAACATCGAAGGATACCCGGACAAAGAGTTTTTAGACCTTGTGCGCGTGCACCACTGCCATCAAGTCACACTTGTGCCAGACGCCCCAGACCAAAAAACATCTGACCATGGGTGGGATGTTCTGGTGCAAAAAGATTTTTTAAAAGATGTTGTTGCACGTCTTCATGACAATGGGCGGCGCGTGTCCTTGTTTGTTGATGCAAAGCCAGACATGGTTTTGGCGGCCAAAGACATTGGCGCAGACAGGGTTGAGCTTTACACTGGCCCATTTGCCATGAACCATGCAATTTTACCCGATTATGTTGCGGCGGCAGATGCAGCGAAAAGTTGTGATATCGCAATCAATGCGGGGCATGATCTAAACCTAGATAATTTAGCAAAGTTTATTGCGGCCATTCCTGATTGCGCCGAAGTATCCATTGGCCATGCCTTAACCATTGACGCGCTTGATATGGGATGGAACGCCACAATCTCTGCCTATCTCACCGCCATTGCCTATGGCCTTAAAACATCGGATAATCACGCATGACTTATTTTATAGCCACACTGATTGCCAGTGACACGCCGCTTTCTATTGTTCATATCGAAAAGACAGAAGCCATTGTCACTGATAACAATATTGGCCTGAACGGAAAGCCATCATGGATTGCGCCGCACACCGCCGCGCGTATCCCATTACAAAATATGCCAACGATGGAGCAGGTCAAAGACATTCGAAACATGCTTTATGCCGATAAAGTTGATGTTTTATTTACGCCAGCGAACGCGCCAAAAATAAAATTATTCTTGGCCGACATGGATTCCACGATTGTAACCACCGAAACGCTGGATGAAATGGCGGACAAAGCTGGAATTAAAGATCAGATTGCCGCTATCACCAAACGCGCCATGAATGGAGAGCTTGATTTTCATGCGGCGTTAATTGAACGTGTTGGTCTGCTTAAAGGCCTGCCCATAACCGCCCTTAAAGAGACATTGGACGAAACCATTTTGTGCGATGGTGCAAAGGATTTGCTGGCGCATTTGCGCGAACAAGACGTGACCTGTGTATTGGTATCGGGCGGATTTACCTATTTCACCGATGCGATTGCAAAAAAATGTGGGTTCCACCACAATCATGGAAATAGTTTAAACCATGATGGCGTGGTTTTGGACGGCACAGTCGGCATGCCTATTTTAGATAAAAATTCAAAGCTGGAATTTTTAAAATCTTATGCCAGTGATTTAAACATATCGGTTGATGAAACCATAGCGATTGGCGATGGCGCGAATGATCTTCCCATGCTTTGCGCCGCAGGTCTGGGAATTGGCTACCGTCCCAAGCCCGTGGTTGAAGACACCGTGGTCAATATTTTGAAATGGGCGGATTTGGATAAATTAGTCTATGTAACACAGTATTATCAATAACCCATTTGCAAATTATTAACCATTTCTGTCACACTATAGGGGGTATTTATCCAACCGCCCGTTTTCTATAGGGATGGCGCCGCCATGAGCAAGAATTACAATTTTAAAGTCCCGCAAGAAGAGCTGGATCGCCTTCTTCACCTTTATTGCCGCAATTTCACACAATTGGCGGAACAGGGGCGGTTTGACCCTATCATAGGACGTGATGAAGAAATTGACGACGTGATGCTTATCCTTCTTCAACGCTCTCGCAAAAATGCTGTTCTGCTGGCCCCCGCTGGGGTAGGTAAAACGGCACTGGTGGTCGGCCTTGCGCAGGCAATTGTCGCAGGCCGCGTGCCTGATTATTTGAAGGGCGCACAGGTGCTTGAGCTTGATATGCCTGCCATGGCGGCGGGGACAGATTCCCCTGGCGAATTCCAAGAGCGCTTTATTCCGATTTGCCGTGGATTGGCGGAGCGATATCAATACCCTGAATTCCCTAGATACATCATGTTCATTGACGAGGTTCACACCATTATGCCCGCGGCCAAAGGGTCGGCCTATGCTGGCTTGTCTGAAGTGATGAAACCCTATCTGACCGTTGGGGATTTGCATGTGATTGGCGCAACCACAACGGATGAGTTTCGCACCTATGTGGCCATTGACCCTGCTTTAGACAGGCGTTTTCAAAAAGTTTTGCTCAATGTTCCCAATGCACAAGAAACCATACAAATTCTACAAGGGATTCGCGGCAGCTATGAAAGACACCACAAACTTACCATCCCGGATGAATGTATCTTTGAAGTGGTCAAACAGACAGAAGAGCATATGAAAAAACGCACACAGCCCGATAAATCCATCATCACGATGGACGCGGCTTGCGCGTGGCACAACATGTTCCGTGGTGAAAACCGCACGCTTTCCATAGAGGCTGTTCACATGATGGTGGCACGAGAAACAGGATTAAAGGCCAATGCGTTGTCCGACAGGAAATATGATGAACGCGAAGCCTTTGACCCTGCAAAAATGAATGTGCAGATCGGCGCAAAGAATTTTCAAGATAAGTAACTTTTAGATATTCGCCAAAATTTTTATCACATTCAACGTGTCATTAAACGCGTGATCCACATGATCTTCTTTTGTTTTTTTATCATGGGCGTGATGAACAAGGGCGGTAACCATACCCATTTTTTTGGGCACGATTAAATTGCGTGATAAATCTTCGACCACCAAAGTTTGATTAGCGGTTAATCCCATTTTTGCGAGTGCAAAATCAAACCCATCAGTGTGATAGGCTTTGGCTTTGAAGCCTACATCTTCAAGCGCAAAAATATGCCCATCTTGAAAAACCGAGCGCATATCCAGATGTGAAAGTGTACGAAGCGCCCAATCACGCGAAGCGTTGGTTAAAATTGTCATAGGCAGGGATATTTTTTGCAAATACGATTTTAATTCTTCGTTTTTAACAACGACCATATGGTCAATTTTTTGATGAAAAAGATGGTGATAATCTTCATAAACCACGCCACGTTCACCAAACAATTTAAACGAGTGACCATGTAAAACTTGCGATTGCCGTGCCATATCCAGTGCGTCATCCAGCGATATATCAAGGCCAAGTTCGACAACGGTTTGTGCGGCGGCGATATTGCAGGCCTCAATAAAGTAATCATTATAACGATATAGCGTGCCATCCAAGTCCCAGATAACACCGCGAATATGTGATAAATCCACGCTCATTTTTTGGCCTCAATCACTTTAAAACCCCCTGATTGCACAACTATTTTAAAAGACGCAAAATATTGCTTTAAGGAATCCTCATAGGGCAAATGTGTGTTCGCTACCATCATCAAGACGCCGTTTTTGCGAAGATGATGTGCAGCATTTTTGACGAACGATTGTCCTATACCGATGGTTTGCTTGGCTCCTTGGTGAAAGGGTGGGTTCATTATAATGAAGTCAAGCGGCGAAACGTTCGGCAAGGGGTTCGATAAATCATGCCAGTAATACTCTATAACCGCATCCCCCTTAACACCTTCCAGGTTCTCGCGCGAACAATCCAAAGCGCGTGCATCTCCCTCAACCACGTAAAGTGTAGAAATGTTTTTTGATGCGCGCAGCATTTCATGGGATAAATAACCAATCCCTGACCCAAAATCAGCAACCGCGCCCTTGGTGTCTTTTGGTATATAGTCCGATAAAATAAATGAGCCCTTATCCACCCTGTCCCATGAAAAAACGCCTGGTATTGTTTTAAAGGCAAGACCTTCCCCAAAATTTTTAATGACAGATGCGCCAGAGTCTTTCCAGCCTGCCACGACATCGTCTTTAATTTGTTGAGGCTTTTGCGCCCAGACAACCCGTGCCTTGTTTTTCGATATCATATGAGTTTCAAGGCCAAGCTCTTTCATCCAACTTTCTATGCGCGTACCTCCAGAATCATTCGCCGCAGCCGCCGCCAGAACACCGCCCGCTTTTAAATTTTCCAGTGCGCTGGCAAGCCAGAATTGCGCCTCTTCTTTTTGCTTGGGAATATTGACAAGGCAGACGTCATACTCCGCCTTGCCTGACATGTTTTTCAGCAGCACACAGGGCGAAGAATTAAAACTGTCGGCCCATGGCTTAAACGGCTGATAGACATAAACGTTTTTCAGGGTTGCCACAAAAGAGTGGTAAACGCCGCCCACGAACAAAATCTTGCCCGCGCAAGGAACATCACCCATCACGAAGGGCAAAAACAGTGTATCAATATGTGAGCCAGCCATGGCCTATCTCTAGCAAACACATGAAGGAAAAGCAAAGCTGGACTTTTACCCGCTCCTTTGGGATAACCTTGGGCGATAAACAGGATTTTTTTAGAAATATTATGAGTGCAAGCAAGACAGATTTAAAAACAGGCAGTATCAGGGCTCATCTTGTCCGCATGACCATCCCCATGATCTGGGGCATCGCCGCCATAATAAGCTTTCAACTGGTGGATACATACTATGTGTCCTTGCTGGGCACGCAATATCTTGCAGCCATGTCCTTTACATTTCCTGTCACCATGTTTGTTTTTTCCATCGTCATGGGATTTGGCATTGCCATGTCGTCTGTCGTATCGCGCCTTATAGGAGAGGGAAGAACAGAAGACGTTCGTCGCGTGGCGACACACGGAATATTTTTGGCCTTTGTTGTTGGGTGCTTGCTGGCCACAATAGGATTTGTGTTTCGAGATAAAATATTTGAATCCATGGGCGCGGATGAAGAGATGCGCGCCCTTATTCACCAATATATGACCATCTGGTTTTTCGGGGTGCCTTTTATGGCCACGCCCTTTGTTGGAAATTCCGCGATACGCGCATCAGGCTCAACGCTCGCGCCCGCCGTTATAATGGTGAGCGTAGCCGTTTTTAACGCGGCTCTTGCGCCATTTTTGGTTTTTGGTCTTGCAGGCTTTCCACGGCTGGAACTTCAGGGCGCGGCCATTGCTACTGTCCTTTCGAATGCGCTGGCCATGGTGATGGGGCTCTATATTTTAAAGTATAAAAAGAACATGCTTCTTCTTGCAAGCAACCTGCATTTTGAGTTTTTTGGGGATTCCTGCAAAAGACTTATCTTCATTGCTGTTGCGGCGGGCATGACCTCATCCATAGGTCCGTTGATCAATAGTTTTATTATTTCCATTTTGTCCAAATTTGGCAGTGAAGCCGTCGCCGCCTTTGGAATTGCCACACGTGTTGAGGCTTTTTGTTTTATATTGCTTATGGCTCTGGCTGTCGGTATGGGCCCTGTGATTGGCCAGAATTTTGGCGCGCGCCAGTTGGGTCGCGTGGACGAAACATTGCGTAATGCCATCGGGTTTAGTGTTCTTTATTGCATAGTCTTAAGCGCCCTGCTGGTTCTTCTGGCAGAGCGTGTGGCAAGCGTCTTTTCACAAGACCCTACCGTTATCTACTATGCCAAAATGTGTTTTACGGTGGTAGCCCCTTCATACTTGTTTGTGAGCTTGGTCAGCGGCTGGTCTTCAGCCTTTAACGCCCTTGGCAAACCACAACTCTCCCTTATCAGTACGCTCATACGCATGGTCGTTTTAACCCTACCAGCGGTTTACATAGGTGCGCATTTCGGCGGCGTTTTTGGTGTTTTTGTTGGCATATCTCTGGTCAATATTGCCTGCGGGCTTGGCATCCATGCCTGGTCACGCTCCATCCTTCGAGGGTTTAAATCAAAACTTGCCCTTGAAATGCCGTAAATCTATAGTCTTCTTTGTATTCTAGACACCAGCCACATAAGGAGATTACGGATGACCATCCACCGCACCCTGCTAACTTTGAGTTTAATATTCGCCGCTCTTTTACCTGCCGGCATGGCAAACGCTGATGACGAAAATTCCTTAATGTTACCGCCAGATGGCACGACTCTTATCAATCTGTCCGCAACGGAAAAACGCACACTGCCGCAAGATTTGCTGGTGGCCTCACTTCGCATAGAAGCTGAAGATAAAAACAACCCAGCCGCTGTTCAAAAGAAAATCAATGAAGCCATGACCAAAGCCCTGGAGCTGGCAAAAAAAGAAAGCTCTTTTAAAATTTCGACGGGTGCCTATTCCGTTTATAAAAACGAATACGCGGTTATCACCAACCCGAAAACAGGTGAGCAAAAAACCGAAAAAAAATGGGTAGGATCACAAAGCATAGAAATTCAGTCCAAAGATTCAACAAAGCTTTTGGAAGTTGTCGGGAAAATTCAGGAAATGGGATTTGCCATGAACAATCTGGCTTACACTTTGTCCCCTGATCTTATGGACAAAACACGCGATGAGCTTTTAACCGCCGCCTTAAAAAAACTTATGGCCAAGGCTGACATAGTGGCCAAGACTTTGGGGAAATCAAAGGCTGATCTTGTTGATGTAAACGTTGATGCGGGTGGCCCTGTTGTTCCCATGTATAAAAATATGATGGCACGGGCAGAAG
>CAUJHK010000069.1 GCA_963204715.1 Pseudomonadota bacterium
GCTTGTCATGCAGTTTCTTTGTGGGTTTCCACGCGCGGCCATTTTGACGTCGGAGTTTTCGGCGCACAATCGCCAATGAGAGTTGATTGGCAAGCAATTCATCATAGGCTAAACGCTCACGCGCGGGCTCATTGGGTGATACGCTTTGTGGGTCTTTTGGATTATGGAGCTGTTCAACAGCCTCTTTCCATTGAGGCCATTTCTTTAATTTCTTATAGGCGGGGTCGAGCCATTCTTCCAAATCAGGCAGCATGGGCAAAGAACTATTCACGGCCTTACGCACCGCCTTGTTCGTTAATCCCGCCGTCAGGGGATAGACAGGCTCAATGCTTTCAATGCTGTCCTTGTCGGATGTGATGGCATCAGGATGCACCATTTGATGATTGCCGTTAAAGGCCTCCATGCGACCCGATACATAAATTTGTTTACCCACGGGGAGTTGTTTTTCCAGCCAGTCTTTTTTGGCGTTAAAGAAAACAAGGTTCATCGCGCCGCTATCATCCGTACACCATACGCGGTATGGGACGCTGCGCTTGGGGTTTGGGAAATGTTTTTGTATGGTGATATGAAGCGTGCAGATTTTACCGTTCTCGGCATCCGCAATTTTGGGGGTATAGGACCTGTCGACGAAATCAATGGGTTTATGCCACAAAAGATCCAGAATTTTGCCACCGCCCAGCAAGTTTTCAAAAAGTTTCGCGTTTTTAGGCCCAACACCTGCCAAGGTGGTGAGAGAACGAAAAAGCGGGTCTAATGCAAATGGGCGTGGCATTGGCTTATTTTTTCAAGTATGAATAATCCTATGACTTTAGAAGAACTTGATAACAGACGCAAACGCCTTATTTTCAGGTCCTGGCACAGGGGAACCCGTGAAATGGACCTGATTATGGGCAGTTTTGCGGATATTCATGTGCCACATATGGATGAGGCCGCCCTTGATTTATATGAGGAAGTGCTGCATACACCAGACCCCGACGTGTATGACTGGATTTCTGGGCAAAAACCTGTGCCAGCCAACATGATAAACCCCGTTTTGGAAATATTGATACGGCACGATTATGCAAGCCACAGCCCAGCCAGAAAAAGATGATGCGGCGATAGCCAACTCACCCCATCACAAAATGTTCGGATGCCCCGAAGGGCAGGATGCGCGTGTTTTGGCGGGCATGGCGCGGGATTTATCAAAAACACGCAAAGTTTTAATCCATAATGCCATGGATGACACACGAGCTGCCGAATTGATGGAATTGTTAGAATTTTTTGCGCCTGATGTGGAAATTATTTATTTCCCCGCGTGGGATTGTTTGCCCTATGACCGCGTTTCACCCAACGCCGACATTATATCATCACGCGTAAAGGCATTGTCCCAGTTAATTGCGTGGGAACATAGCGATAAATATCTCCCCCGTATTTTAATCACCACGGCGAACGCGGTGGCACAGCGCGTGACACCCAAGGCGGCGATAGAAAAATCAGGATTTTTTGCAAAAACGGGTGGAAAGTTGGCGTTGCCTGCCTTGCAAGAATATTTAATGCATAACGGATATTTGCGCACCGATACTGTGCGGGAGCATGGCGAATATGCCGTGCGCGGCGGGATTGTTGATTTATATCCGCCATCAGAAGATATGCCTATACGGCTTGATTTGTTTGGGGATGAGATAGAATCTATAAGGTCTTTCGATGCGGCCACACAAAGGACGGAAGGCAAAAAAGAGTCGTTTATGCTCAAACCCGTCACCGAATATTTTATGGATTCGCAGAGCATACAAAGATTTCGCTCAGGATATCGTGAGGCGTTTGGCGCCGTATTACCGGGCGACCCATTGTACGAAGCCATCAGCGAAGGGCGACGGTATAACGGGATGGACCACTGGCTGCCATTGTTCTTTGACAAGATGGACAGCATTTTTGAGTATGCCCCGAATAACGTCATCACGATGGACCAGAATGTTATTATTTCCGCACATGAGAGATTGGCGCAGGTCAAAGATTTTTACGAAGCACGAAAAACATTAGAAGAGTCTTTTAAGAAAAAGGGTAAAAAGAAAGACAGTGATGTATCGTTAAGTGGAACGGTTTATCATGCCCTGCCACCGCAAAAATTATATCTTGGGGAAGATGAGTTTTTAAACACGGTTAAAGAGGCGACGCAAATATTGCCCTTTGGTGCATCGGATGATGTGGGAGCGCAAAATGGCGGTGGCAAAAAGGGGCGGGATTTTTCAGATATTCGCGCCATGCAATCTGGTGATTTGTTTGGGGCGCTTCGTTCTCATCTGGTCAATCTTTCATCATCGGGCAAAAAGGTTTTGATTGCGACATATTCCGAAGGATCAAAAGAGCGCCTAAAGGGCATGATGGCGCATGCGGGCATTGTGTCTGTAAAAGACTGCGCGACATTTGAGGATATAAAAGCGATTAAGGCGCATGAGTGCGGGATTTGTATTTTAAGTCTTGAACATGGCTTTGTGGCCGATGGTTTGGCCGTGATTACGGAACAGGATATTCTGGGGGACAGGCTGGCGCGCCGTCCCAAAAAACGTAAGAAATCCGATAATTTCCTGACCGAAGTATCATCATTGAATGAAGGTGATTTGGTTGTTCACAATGACCACGGGGTAGGGCGTTTTGAAGGATTAGAGACGCTAAAAGCTGGTGGCATTGTCCATGATTGTTTGAAAATAGTGTATGACGGCGGCGATAAATTATTCGTTCCCGTTGAAAATATAGATGTGTTATCACGCTTTGGATCAGACGAAGGATTCTCACAGCTTGATAAGCTTGGTGGTGCAGGATGGCAAGCCCGCAAAGCAAAAGTCAAAAAAGACCTGATGATTATGGCCGAAGGACTTTTGAAAATTGCTGCCGAACGTGCCCTTCGTAAGGGTGAAAAACTATCTGTCGATAAAGATATATATAACAGCTTCGCGGCAAAATTCCCGTATCAGGAAACGGACGATCAATTAAAGTCCATCAATGATGTGATTGCCGATTTGAATGGCGAACAGCCTATGGACAGGCTGGTGTGTGGCGATGTTGGCTTTGGTAAAACCGAAGTGGCGTTACGCGCCGCCTATGTTGCCGCCATGTCGGGTGTGCAGGTTGCTGTGGTTGTCCCGACCACGCTGTTGTCACGCCAGCACTATAACAATTTCTCGGCAAGGTTTGCAGGCACGGGCATAAAAGTTGCACAATTATCGCGCCTTGTGAATGCCAAGGATGCCAAAGCCGCGCATGCGGGGTTGGAAGATGGTTCTATCAATATTGTTGTAGGAACGCATTCTATTTTCGCTAAAAATATGAGGTTCGCTCATTTAGGGTTGGTGATTGTCGATGAGGAACAACGGTTCGGCGTAAAGCAAAAAGAACGGTTGAAAGAAATAAAATCAGACGTTCATATTTTAACATTGTCCGCCACGCCCATTCCACGCACGCTGCAAATGTCGTTGACGGGCGTAAAAGAGATGAGCCTGATTACCACACCGCCTGTGGACAGGCTTGCGATACGCACATTCGTGTTGCCGTTTGATCCGCTTGTGATCCGTGAAGCCATTATGCGTGAACATTATCGTGGCGGACAGACTTTTTATGTGTGCCCACGCATTGGCGACATGCGGGAGATTGAAGATACGCTCAAAGACCTCGTCCCCGAAGTCAAAGTGATTTCGGCGCATGGTCAGATGACACCCACAGAATTAGAAGATCGCATGACGGCGTTCTATGAAGGGCAGTATGATATTTTGCTTGCCACAAATATTATCGAAAGCGGGATAGACATTCCGCGTGCGAATACGATGATTGTTCATCGTGCAGACATGTTTGGTTTGGCACAGCTATATCAAATTCGCGGGCGCATTGGAAGGTCGAAGGTGAGAGCGTATGCGTATTTAACCTTCGCACCAACGGTGAAATTAAACGCCCAAGCGCAAAAAAGATTAGAGGTTATTGAAACGCTTGATACGCTTGGATCAGGCTTTCAATTGGCCAGTCATGACATGGACATTCGTGGCGCGGGGAATTTATTGGGCGAAGAGCAATCTGGCCATATTCGCGAAGTGGGGGTTGAGCTTTATCAGCAAATGTTAGAAGAAGCCGTGGCCGCCGCGCGTGCGGGTGTGGATTTTGATGATTATAACGCCGATGGCAAATGGTCGCCGACCATTAATATGGGGACATCTGTTTTAATTCCTGAGCATTACGTTGAGGATTTGGGCGTGCGGATGAGCCTGTATCGTCGCCTTGTTGATTTGGAAAATGAAGGTGATATTGAATCTTTTGCCGCCGAATTGATTGACCGCTTTGGCAAAATTCCTGATGAGGTTGAAAACTTGATGGATATTGTACGCATTAAACAATTATGCCGTATTGCCCATGTGGAAAAGGTGGAAGCGGGACCAAAAGGGGCGGTTGTATCGTTCCGGCAGGACACCCCCCCCAATATTCCGGCCTTGATGAAGTGGATTCAAGAGGCGCGCGGCACGGTGAAATTGCGCCATGACCAGAAGCTTGTGCTTATAAAAGCTTGGGATTCCGCGCCCCAACGTGTGCGTGGCACACAAACACTCATGAAACAGTTGGCCGATTTGGCCAGTTAGGCTATACTAAAACCTTAACAATTTTGGGGACGAAAGACCATGAACCGCGATTATGCCGAACGCCGTATCAAGGAAGTTTTGAAAGCCAGTGGTGGTAACGCCGCAGCATCAAGGCAAAAAATAATTGCGTTGGCTATGGATGATAACAAGCTTTTGCATGAACTGGTCGCGCCGCACATCACGGGCATTGTCGCGCACGCCATAAACCGTGTTATGGCCATGAAAGACAAACCTGTTCCCGCAACGCCAGAAAAAATTTCTGAAAAAGATATCAAAGATCCATTCGGGATGGAGATTTTAAAGGCGATTGCACTGGGAAAGCCCGCACAATTTGGCCTTGAAAGTGGTGTGACCACCAAGAAGCAGGCGGCATCACAACGCCATATTGATGCCATACGCCAGATGGTTTCCAAAGATAAATCGAAAAAATAAAACCATGATTGACGTGCGCGCGTATTTTGTTGAGCAAGAACCTGCTTTAAAGCAGTTTGCACGAAAATATGCAGGTCAGGGCGTGGATGTTGTGCCACTGGCGCAGGACTGGGCTTCGCGCCGCTATTTTCGCGTGGTGGGCGCGCCCTTGAGTTATGTTTTGATGCAGGCTGTGCCAGACCATATTCCCACGGCGACCATGGGCCATAAATTATCAACATTTATTGGCGTTGGGCGCATGTTGAATGCGCGGGGCATTCACGCACCAAATATTATTGCAATGGATGAAGATAATGGCTTTGTGTTATTGGAAGATTTTGGTGATGTGACCCTTGGCAAAGCGTTAGAGCAGGGCGCGGATGAAACCGAAATTTATAAAAAGGCCACCGATGTTTTAATTAAAATGCGTGATGCGATGAACGCTGATGATTTATATGGATTCATAAAATATAAAGACAGCTATATCCGCAAAGGCCGTCAACGCATTGTCGATTGGTATATTCCCGCCACGCGGTTTTCTAAAAACCCTGATGACCTAGTGGAATCATACAATGCGGCATGGGAGGAGGTTGCCAGCGCGTTATCGCCCCCGCCGATTGGATTTATCCATGGGGATTTTCATTTGCAAAATTTGATGCTGTTGAAACATGGAGACGTTGGCGTTTTGGATTTTCAAGATGCGATGGTTGGGCCTGTGACCTATGACCTTGGGAATTTGCTGGAAAATATTCGCACCGATGTACCACATGATATTTATGATGCGATGATGGCAAGATATGCCATGGATGATGTGGCGCGCGCGTGGTTTCGTGTGATGGCCACGCAGTTTCATTGCCGCATTCTGGGGCAGGTTTTGCGGCTTGCCATTTTGTCAGGCAAACATGATTTGATGCAATATATGCCGCGCATCCAAAACTATATCAAAAATGCGCTTAATGACCCTGTTTTAAAGCCTTTGTCGCAATGGTTTTTAGGCGAGCGAGTAGATTTGGACGCAGCTGTTTTTGATGTGGACAGAATAAAACCCTTTATTCGTGATGATGCGTTTTAGAAGGAAGGGCCAGCCCCAACCCTAATAAAAACCATAAGTGGCGTGTATACATGATTTCATGGAAAACACACATAATAGAAAATCCTAAAATAGTGAGAAGCAAACTTATTCTTACCGATTTGATGAAATCATCGTCATTTATATAGTTTTTCCAAAGTGACTGCACAACCTTAAGATAGAATGCTGCAAAAGCGAGAAGGCCTATAAGGCCTGTTTCTGCCCACAGCCATAGGGGTGTTGAATCCATAAGGTTTATAAGTTCGCCATGTTTCTTTTGCTGTGCAATCATGATTGAACCAAGGCCAGATCCAAAAACGGGCCTGTCTTTTATCATCTCAAAAGTATCTTGCAAGATGGTTAAGCGAATTTTATCACCACGATATTTTATGCTTTGATTGATTTCAGAAATATCTTTGTTCGTTGATATTTCTTTGAATATTTCTGTTGGTATTGTGCCCAATAGGGGGATAATACGCGCGTGGCCAATAAACATAAAAGAGTATGCGCTGACAAAAATACAAGATACAGCGATGAGTTTTAAAATGTCATGTTTCTTTTCATGATGCAGTATAAAGAGGCCAGAAAGAGCAATGAAAAAGGCCATTATGCCCGCGCGAGAGGCGTTGAACAGAATAAGACCAGGCAACAATGCATATAATAGGTAAATTAAACGTGGGTATAAAAATTTAGGATTTGTTAGATGTAGGTTGGTTGCAAATAAATAGGCAGTCAACGCCAAAAAGATAAACGCATTGCGGTTGGCCATAAGGCCAGAAATTTGATAATCAACATACTTATAAGGCCCAAAGTACAATCTGATAACATCAAAGACTTGAAT
Source organism: Pseudomonadota bacterium (assembly GCA_963204715.1). Classification (GTDB taxonomy): domain Bacteria; phylum Pseudomonadota; class Alphaproteobacteria; order Micavibrionales; family Micavibrionaceae; genus Micavibrio_A. The sequence continues at coordinate 6,920 of CAUJHK010000069.1, forward strand.
GCTTGATAAGAGGATTTGTATGGCGAGCGTAAGAGCAAAAAAGAGCAGAAAATAATTTAAAAGTCTAACGATAGTTTCTTTTCTTGCGTTTGTGCCTATCCATGAACCTGTACCAAAAAGACAAAGCATAATAAACCAGCCAACCAATTTGTTTTGGAGCGCCCAGTGGCTAAATTCACCATATATGAAATAAGTATGAAAAAAAGCCGCAATCAAGATTGCAGACAAACACAAGAGCCAGAGAATGATTTTAGGCATTCTCCAAAGAGGCCAAGAGGATTTTTTTGTTAGGAGCGAATACAATATGGCCATGCCGACAAAAGGGATAAGCGCGTCTGCCAGGTTTATACGCAAACCTAAATATGTTGGTGAAGAAAAGAGCGTAATTTGAATTTGCAGGCAAATTGGTATGATAAGACAGAAAAGAGCAGCGAGAGATTCTTTTGTATTTGAAATAAAAAATTTCAAGTTGTGGTCATGCATGTTTTTTTCGCCATTTTGTTATATCTGGAATATTAAGTCTTAGGGACATTAAAGAAGGTATGCCAACCAAGACAGTGCTCATGATTCCAATCAGACCGACTTGAATTGAAATAGCAAAAGATGTTTCTGCAGAAACCCCGAGTATTCCCAAGCCAAACATAAAGGCTCCTTCACGCACACCCCATCCCCCTATGCTTATTGGCAACGCTGCAATGAGCGAGATTATAGGTAATACGGTCATGAGCTGGGCGAAGTTTATATCGGCGCCGCTTCCCACACATAATATAAAAGTCGACATAAAAAAACATGTTTGTGCGACTATGGATATGAAAGAAATTTTCACAACAAGGGACATATTGTTTGCTACGACTTTTAGGTAGCGTATGCCATATCGTACCTTGTTTTTGGTACGATATTTTTGTGGTGTCTTTTGAATTATAAATTTAATACAGATTGTTAAAACGAGTATGCCTAAAAGTATTGTGATGAGAGCATATTCTGTCATGTGCGCAGGGAGAGATTTTTGAACATAGGGCGTTATGCCAGGCAAAAAAACTACGGATAAAACCACAAGTGACAAGATTGTAAAAAGACGGTCGAAAAAGGTGGCAATAACAACCTTTGCAATGCCAACCCCATGTTGCGCTGTAAGGGCTATACGGGCGAGCAATCCGCCCAAGGATGTAATAAATGCCAGATTCGCGAGCTGGCTTGTCAGGCTTATCTCCAGGGCCTTTCTGAGAGTTAAATGCTTTTTGCCAACATTAAGAAGAAACTTCCAGCGTATGGAGAGAAGTATCATTTGTGAAATGCAAAAAATAATAGCCATAACCCAATATTTTATGTGGAAGTGGGAAAGGGCATGCGAGAGTATCTCGGTGTCCATACGGAAAAGAAGAAGGGCCAGCAAGAAAACTGAAATCGCAGTCTTTATTAGTATGCTGCGCTCTTTAATATTTGTCATACTTGGCTGCCAGGGTTGAAAATGCATAGTGTTTTTTAAATCACCCCCTATAGGAGGGCAAGTTTATAATCCTGGTTATAGGCAATAAATAAGTCTTTTCTTGACCTTTTCCTTGTGGTTATTTATGCCCATATAACCATAAGTATAAAAGAGGTGTTCCATGTCCATTATTGCCAACCGTTTGAAGAATATAAAACCATCTGCCACGCTTGCTGTGACAGCCAAGGTCAATGAGCTGAAAGCGGCAGGGCGCGACATAATCGGCCTTGGTGCGGGGGAGCCTGATTTTGACACACCAGACTTTATCAAGGATGCGGCCAAGGCGGCCATGGACGCAGGCCAGACCAAATACACGAACGTGGACGGTACGCCCGCATTAAAAGACGCGATTATTGCTAAATTCAAACGCGACAATAATTTGACCTACGCGCGTGACCAAGTGATTGTCAGCACAGGCGGCAAACAAGTTTTGTATAACGCTTTTATGGCAACATTGAATGCGGGGGACGAAGTGGTTGTACCCGCGCCATATTGGGTATCATATCCTGACATGGTGATATTGGCCGAAGGAACGCCCGTTTTTGTGGAATGCGATGCGGCGGCTAATTTTAAAATGTCTGGCGCACAATTGGATGCCGCTATCACGCCCAAAACAAAATGGGTGATCTTAAATTCTCCATCAAACCCATCGGGCGCGGGATATACACATGATGAGATGAAGGAACTGACAGATGTGTTGTTAAAGCACCCGCATGTTTGGATTATGACGGATGATATGTATGAACATCTTGTGTACGACGATTTTAAATTCTGCACGCCCGCCGAAGTAGAGCCAAAACTGTATGACCGCACGTTAACGGTAAATGGTGTGTCAAAAGCTTATTCTATGACAGGATGGCGTATTGGTTATGCGGGCGGGCCAAAGGAATTGGTGAAGGCCATGGGCGCAGTGCAAGGGCATTCAACCTCCAACCCATCATCTATCTCTCAAGCCGCCGCCGTTGCCGCATTGAATGGTGACCAAGCCTTTTTGAAAGATTGGGTGGAATCATTTAAAGCGCGTCGTGATTTGGTGGTGGGAATGCTTAATCAAGCAAGCGGCATTTCATGCCCAACACCAGAAGGCGCATTTTATGTGTACCCTTCATGTGCCGCGTGCATTGGCAAAACCACGCCTGATGGCAAAGTGATTGAGAACGATACGGACTTTGTAACATATTTGCTGGAATCTGAAGGCGTGGCGACCGTGCAAGGAGCTGCGTTCGGTTTATCACCGCATTTCAGAATATCATATGCAACGTCTGAAAAATTACTGGAGGATGCCTGCCAGCGGATTCAACGCGCTTGCGGTGCGCTCAAGGGCTCGTCCCGCGCTGTCGCGTAATCTCTTCGGCAGACGAGCAATGTCCGCCATTTCTGATTGAGCAGGGCGCGTATGCCTTAAAAAAAACTCATCAGGAGATATAAGGGACGTTTCTGATTTTTGTTTGGCGTGGCGGGTTGCACACTCATCAACTTTTTCAATAAAAGCATCCATTAACTTAGGTGCATGCTTCATAGGGTAGTGTCCTGCACCGTGCGCAATAATGATTTCCGCACCCATGCGCCGCGCAACGTCTATTGTCGTTTTGTGGCAGGCGAAGGGGTCTTTATCTCCCACCAAAAAAATGGAAGGAAAGGCGTTGGCTGCTTTTGGATTGAAATTTTTGAGCAGAGCGCGACTAGAATCTTGCAGCGCCAAGATTTGTTTGTAGGTAAGCGGGGAGTCGTCATCTCTACCATGCTTAGAATAATTTTCTTTTCTTCCCATGATCCCCATATAGGTGCGGCCTGCAATTGTTTCATGTGGCGCATAATTAGAAAATGATTTGGCGAAGCTTGAGAATATTTGATTTTTTACAGGGTTAAACTGCATGGAACTGTTCGCTGTATCGAGATAGGGTGTTACATAAACGGCACCAGAAAAAATTTGTCTTAGCTTCTTATGCGTTTCTTCTTCATGCAACAGTTGTAGTGCGATGCGGCCTGATGTTGAGTGGGTTGCAAGATACCTTGGGACATCAGAATGAAAAAGCATGTGGGCAGGGGAGCGAGGCGATGTTAGAAAAGCCCGCATCAAGTCTGTTGCTTTTTGGTCTATATTATCATGGCGGCTTGGTAGCGGTAGTGCCATCCAGACAACAGATACGCCTGCGTCATTTAATTGTCTAACCTCTGGTTCAGATAAAAGGTGAAGAGAGTTTAATCCTGCTGAGCCTATAACAATGGCGCGTTCGGTTTGTGCGCGGGATAAAAAATAAGGTGTAGAAAGCTGATTGTGAACAAAAACACCCTGTTGCCAGTGTGGCGGCGTTTGGTTTTTGCGCGCATGCACTTCTCTTTCTCTTGCGGAAAAGCTGGTGACACCTTGCACAAAAATCTGATGATCGGGCGAAACGCTCAAGAAAAAAGACCCCTCTTTTATTGATATAAGCATCAGGTGAATCGGGGGTTGGTGGCAAGGAAAAATATTAGTTAACGGGCATATAATCAGGTTTTATTGCATGGCAAATCAGCGTATAATGCTCACTTCGTCATATATGACCATATCTTACGCCATTTGGACGGCTTCACCATATCCATCCAGTTTTTGCGGTGATCATAATGCTGCACCAGCACATCACAGATGGTTTCATACTGGGCGCGGTTGTCTTCAATAATGCCATCAGCAAAGTCTTTCAGCCGCTTCATGTTCTGCGGTGAGCCATCATCCATTTGAATGCTGGGGGTGTGGACGCTGCGGTTTGTGACGATAGACTTATTGAGCAAAAAGAGGTTGTCACCCATTTCTTCTTGAAAGGCATCCAGCAATGCCGATTCAGGCGCATGGAAAAAAATATTGATGAGTGGCAGATCATTGGCAGGATCAACAACGCCAAGAGCGCCAAACTTGTTCCACTCATCTTTCTTGATGGATTTATTTGTGAAACCTGTTCCAAGGCCAATCATCATCACCTTTTGCTGTGGCAACAAATGCTGTCGCAGCGCCCCTAGATATGTGATGGCGGGGTTGTCAAAAATACTGCCGTCGATGGCTGTGTAATGATGTTCGCGTGCATTGCCTGGCCAGCGCGCGGCAAAATGGTGACAGGGGAAATATGTGGGTGCAGAGGTGGACGCCATAACCGCATCATACAAGGTAACGTCAGGTGTTATGGATTTTTTAAGAGCGGAATGTTTGTTGAACTTGATGTTTTTCATCCAGAGCGCGTGACCGGCTGTGTCCAGAAAGTTATTTTTTGTGTGGACAGGGGATTCTCCTGTTTCGCCCAGCTCTGTCACAGAGTATAGCTGGTCACTGTCTATGTTGTAGGCAGGGATGATGAGGCTTTTGAGTGAGTCTGATAATTTGGCTGTGCCGTAGAGAGCTTTTAACGCGCGGCCTAAATTGGACGGATTATAATGCCCGTGACGGAAAATGTTATTGAGTTGCGATATGCGCATGGTGCGGTTGTTAAAATCATGGATAAGGCCACGAAACTCCCGAAACCTGTCAGGCGGAAAAATACGTTCCCCCTCACGCTCATAAAATTTCACAAGGTGGCGGGCGCGGTATTTTGGCTTTGAAGAATCATCAGGGTTGCGAAGGGTGAGGGCGGCATTGAGGATGGCACCCGTGGAAGGGCCTGTAAACACATCCACCATGTCAGCCATGCGAAGGCCTGTGTCTTGCTCGATTCGTGCCATAATCTGCGCGGGGATAAGGCCGCGAAGGCCGCCGCCGTAGTTGAAAATAGAGATTATTGGGGGTGGTTTGTCGAACAAAACGTAACCTTAAGATGCTGTTTTTACTATTTTATTATACCCGTGTATGGGCACCAAGCCAAGGTTTGGTTGTGTTGCGATGCGCATAGTTTGTTCAGTTTGTTTTTAAATATTGGGAAAAACGTGCGTGTATTCTCTCCCACAGGCCTGCATCATCATAACGCGCGCAGGCGTAGGATGCTCCCGTTTGTGCCATTTCATCTGGCGTTAAAGAGGTCATGATGCCTATGGATTCTATGCCCGCCGCCACACTTGACTGAAGGCCTGTGCGGGAATCTTCAAACGCCATGGTGTTTTCAGCCGTTGCGCCCAGCCGCGACAATCCTTCAAGGTAAGGCAGGGGATGGGGCTTTCCGTGCGCCAGTTCTCCCGCAATGACAATGGTTTTAAAGCGGTGGTAAGCGCCAATGGCATTGAGAATATGATCTGCATTGGCACGCGGTGCGTTTGTCACCGCCGCCATAGGGATGTCATGGGCATCTGCCCAGTCCATAAGCGCAAGCAGCCCTGTGATAGGTTCAAGCCCTGTCTGGGACATATCGCGAAAGGCAGCTTCTTTTTGGTCTGTTATGGCTTTCTTTTCAGCATCGGACATATCAGGGAAAAACCGATTTCCGATGGCCTCATTCGTAAAACCCTGAATGTCTTGTTTGTAGCGCGCCTTGTCAAACTGGTGGTCATAGGGGGCAAAGACATGATTAAAGGCTTTCAGGTGAATGACATCTGTATCCGCCAACGTCCCGTCTATATCAAATAAGAGTGCGGGGTTTGGTGGTTTTGTCATGGGAGGCTGGCCTTAAAAAGAAAAAAACCGGGCACAAGGCCCGGCGAGTTGAACAGGGAGGTTTCACGTCTAGGAGACGTGGGATGCAAGCACCCCGACAATGCAAGGCATTGCTGGGTAACTTTATAAGTGAATTACGGGAAAAAGTCCACTTGTTTATGTTTATGGCTGATATGCGGTTTTCGCATATCTCAACACAGATGCGGTCTTAGAACTTTGTCGTGGCAATGGTTTTGAGAAGAAAATCCTTGAAGATAGCGATACGCTTGGAGTGTTTGCGTTCTTCAGGATAGACAAAGTACACATCCACAGGCGGACGCTTGGCTTCAGGCAGAATCTGGACGATATCCTTATCGCGCGCGACGATATAGTCAGGCAGGGCGGCAATGCCCGCGCCA
>CAUJHK010000070.1 GCA_963204715.1 Pseudomonadota bacterium
TTTAAAAGGTCAGTACACGGGAACCATCACCGTGGGCGGCAATATGTTTGATCTGGTCGCCGCCCCCATCATGGACAAAGGCGGCAAACGTCTTGGCACATTTGTGGAATGGCGTGATGCAGACCTTCGCCTGCAAAATGAAGACTTCACAGCGCTCGCTGCGGCTATTTCAAAATCTCAGGCCATCATTCAGTTCCAGCCCGACGGTACAATCGTCACCGCTAACAAAAATTTTACAAACGCTCTGGGATATAGCCTCGAAGAAATCCGTGGCAAGCACCACAGAATGTTTGTTGAATCCTCCTATGCACAAAGCGCGGATTATAAAAATTTTTGGGAAACCCTTCAGACGGGCGAGTATCAGGCGGCTGAATACAAGCGGATTGGTAAAGGCGGAAAAGAAATCTGGATTCAAGCCTCCTACAACCCGTTGCATGATAAAAACGGCAAGGTTTATAAGGTTATAAAATATGCGGTGGACATCACCGCGCAGATCATGAAGCGGCAGGAAAGCGAAAGGATTGGAGGCCTTGTTGATCAAAACTTAAACAAAATCGTCTCCGCCGTGGACACAGCCGCGCAGCAATCCACTTCCGCCGCCAGCGCGGCCAGTCAGGCTTCTGCCACTGTGCAGACCATCGCATCAGGGGCGGAAGAGCTAAACAGTTCCATCCGCGAAATATCTGAAAGCATGACACGCTCAAGGCAGGAGGTTGAGCAAGCCATCAACCAGACAGCCGATGCTGACAGCGCGACCATGCAACTCAGCCATGCGGCAGAAGAAATGGGCGGCATCGTGCGCATCATTCAAGACATTGCAGACCAGATTAATTTGCTCGCCTTGAATGCAACCATAGAATCTGCGCGCGCTGGTGAGGCAGGAAAAGGTTTTGCGGTGGTGGCAAGCGAAGTCAAAAACCTTGCCACGCAAGTGGGTCAGGCTACCAACAAAATATCAACAGAGATTAATGGCATGCAGTCTATCTCCCATGAGGTGGTACGAAATCTTGCTTCCATTAAATCTTCCATTGAATCAGTCCAGACCAGCGTCACGGGCGTGGCCAGTGCTATTGAGGAGCAAAGCGCGGTAACGACAGAAATATCTTCCAACATGCAAACCGCGTCCGATGCCTGTGGTGAAGTTGACAACAGTTTGAAAGAAATACTGGATTCAATGGAGCTGTCTTCCGAATGCGCCAAGGAAGGGCAAAAAATGTATGAAAACCTGCGCGCGCTATAATCAGTCTGCCTAAAAAGACATAAAAGCCCTTGCCCAAACCATTACTTTCTATAAACATAGTGTTTTACTGTGTAGGGCTGGGTATGGATAGGCGGCGTCGTAATTTAAGGCTTGAACTCAACAAGGCATTTTACCGTGCTTTGGACATGCCCACAGTTGGGCCAAACAGCTATGGGCAATTGTTTGAAGAGGCACAAAATGTCTGCCTTCTAAAACTGCCCAACAATCCATCCGTTCACTATCACGGCATAGACCGCGTAAAAAGCGTGTTTATCAATGCGGCCTCAAAAGTTTATTTTGGAACATTAAAAGGGCAAATCACGTTTGCTTTTTATAACTCGTTTTATGAAGAGGCAGAAAAGCCAATCAGCCAAGCGCAATCTTCCATTGTGAGTTTTTACTACACTCGGTTGAGAATTGCAGGGAAAAAACATGAGGTGTCATCAAGTTTTTCTGATGCCTTCAAACATGGCGTGACGTCCATCGGCTCTGTCGAAACAATTGATTACAAGGGCCGCAGAAACCTCATCGACATTCCAAACCTTACGGCGCTGGCAGCCCCTCTTTATTTTCAGGAAAAAGCCACGCTGCCTGAAAACACGGTGTTTCTAGGCCACGTTGATGACCACACTATCATAAAATCCATCAGCGAGATGGGCATATCCCTTGCCAGCCGTGATGAGGTGATAAACCGCGTGCTTGTTGAACGCTATGGCGTCAAACAAAAACCGCCAGAGCTAGGCCGATAATTTCTGTTTAATCACCGCGCCCGCCTTGCCCATGTCTAGCTGGCCTGCGTATTTGGCTTTAAGCTCGCCCATCACCTTGCCCATGTCCTTTATGCCGCTGGCACCCGTTTGGGCTATAATATCAGCCACAACCTTTGCGACATCTTCGTCCGAAAGCTGTTTTGGCAAAAAGCTTTCAATCACGGCTATTTCAGCGTCTTCCTTGTCCGCCAATTCGGGGCGGTTGTTCTCGCGGAAAATTTTGGATGATTCCATGCGCTGCTTGATCATGGATTGCAGCATGGACAAAAGTGTCGATTCGTCGATGCCCTCATTCGGTCCGTCGGTGCGGGAGTTAATGTCCTTGTCCTTCATGGCGGCAATGATTAAGCGCACAGTAGAAAGACGCTCCATCTCTTTGTTTTTCAAGGCATCTTTCATGGCGGCATTAATTTTTTCTCTCGTGCTCATGTTTTTTTCTTCCATATGATGCAAAAATTGTTTACTAAATCATCTTCCAGTGGCCTAACCCAAACTGGAAGCGCGTCAATGACCGATATATCGACCCCTCAACCGAATGTAAAGCCCCCCAAAAATGCCAGTGCTATCATAGTGTTGGCTGATGGTTCTGTCTTTTATGGCCATGGGCTGGGTGCCCAGACCAAAACGGTGGGAGAAATCTGCTTCAACACCTCCATGACAGGATATCAGGAGATTATGACAGACCCCTCCTACGCAGGGCAGATCATCAGCTTCACCTTCCCTCACATTGGCAATGTCGGCACAAATGATGAGGACATAGAAACAACCAATCCCGCCGCCCGTGGCTGTATTTTGCGTGAAGACATCACAGACCCTGAAAGCTGGCGCGCGGCCAAAAATTTCAATGACTGGCTGGTTGCCCACAACATGCCCGCGATATGCGGGATTGACACACGCGCCCTCACCCGCCGCATTCGTGACCTTGGCGCGCCCAATGGCGTTCTGTGTCATCAGGCGGATGGTAATTTTGACTTGGATGCCTTGAAGGCCGAAGCCGCAAACTGGCCAGGCCTGGAAGGCATGGATTTGGCAAAAGACGTGTCCTGCACCCAAAGCTATACGTGGGACGAGGCCCTTTGGACACTTGGCCAAGGCTACGCCAAACAAACAAAGCCACAATATCATGTGGTCGCCATGGACTTTGGCGCAAAGCGTAACATCCTGCGCTGCCTTGCGGCATCGGGCTGTAAAGTCACGGTTGTCCCCGCAACCGCCACGGCAGAAGACATCATGGCCAAAAAACCTGATGGCGTATTTTTATCAAATGGCCCGGGCGATCCTGCGGCGACGGGCGTGTACGCTGTCCCCACCATTCAGGCTTTGCTGGCACAAAACATGCCCGTGTTCGGAATTTGTTTGGGGCATCAAATGCTCGCGCTTGCCATTGGCGGTAAAACCAAAAAGATGGAACGCGGTCATCGCGGCGCAAACCAGCCCGTTAAAGACATCACCACTGGCAAGGTTGAAATCACATCGCAAAACCATGGCTTTTGTGTCATGCCCGAAACGCTGCCCACCAACGCAGAAGTCACGCACGTGTCCTTGTTTGATGGATCGAACGAAGGCCTGCGCCTAAAAGACAAACCTGCTTTTTCCGTGCAATACCACCCAGAAGCATCACCCGGGCCACAAGATTCCCATTACTTGTTCGGACGTTTTATAGAGATGATTGAAAAGAACAAGGGCAAGAAGGCTGCATAAATGAAACCAGAATTTGCCATGGCGTGGAACATAATGACGAAGCAATCCAGGCTAGAAGATGAGGATTGCTTCGCTACGCTCACAATAGCGGACAAAAACTTTGCGTTCTCTGCGGACACTTCGCGAACTCTGCGTGAGGCAAGCAATGACCAATAAACTTCTTCAAGGCTTTAAACTGTTCCGAAAGAACGCGTATGAAGGCAAATCTGCCTCCATGCCCCGCCTTGTATCTGAAGGTCAATCGCCAGAATATTTCATCATCTCATGTATAGATTCCCGTTCAAACCCAGGAACAATTTTTAGCCCCGAACCGGGGACTTTTTTTGCACACAAAGCCATGGGCGCGATTGTTCGCCCCTATAAAAAAGGCACGGCCCTTGCCGCCGCGCTCCAATTCGCGCTCATCCACAACAAGGTTAAAGAAATTGTTGTGCTGGGCCACACGGGTTGCGGCGCGATACAGGCCATGGTCGAAAAAATTGATGATGAAGAAATATCCTCCTTTCTTGATGTTGCAAAGGTTGGGTTGGAAAAGGCCAAGACATCTTGCAATGGCGTTTGCACGCATAATGAATTGCTGCGCCACACCGAAGAAGAAATAGTGCTTTTATCGGTTGAAAATTTGAAATCATACCCTAGTGTAGCAAGCGCGCTTTCAGAAAACCGCGTTATCATCCGCCCTTGGCTTTTTGACATGGAAAGCGGTGAGCTTTTGCAACACGATGACAATTTTAAACAATTCGTACCCTTAACGATGAACACAAAAAAGAAGAAGAGTTAAGTGATTCCACGCGAAGAAACAAAAGAAGCGCAAAGGCCGCAAAGATGACAAGAATTACAGAGGAAATTATTAGTTCCGCTATAAAAATACACACAAAATTAGGGCCAGGATTATTAGAAAATGTTTATCAGGGCTGTTTATATTACGAGTTAGAAAAAAGGGTATCGCTATGCAAAGAGAAGTAACCATACCTGTGAAATATGACGATATGGTTTTTGAAACTGGATATCGCGCTGATTTAATCGCCAGCGAAAAAATTTTGATTGAAATAAAGTCTGTTGAAAAAATCCTACCTGTCCACAAAGCCCAAACCCTGACATATTTAAAGCTTGCAAATTACCCTGTGGCACTGCTTATAAATTTTGGAGAAGCTCTTGTGAAAAATGGCATACATCGCTTCGCAAACGGCAGTGCGGCAAATGACTTATAATATTCTTTTTAACTTTGCGCTCCTTAGGGCACTTTGCGTAAAACTTTTATAACGGGAAAACCAAAAAATGCCTAAAAGAACCGACATAAAATCAATTTGCATCATTGGCGCGGGGCCAATCGTCATAGGACAGGCGTGCGAGTTTGATTATTCAGGCACACAAGCCTGCAAGGCCTTGAAAGAAGAAGGTTACCGCGTGGTGCTGATCAACTCCAACCCCGCGACCATCATGACCGATCCTGCGATGGCTGATGCAACGTATATTGAGCCTATCACACCCGCCGTTGTCGCCAAAATTTTGGAAAAAGAACGGCCCGATGCGTTGCTTCCCACCATGGGTGGACAAACGGCGCTGAACACCGCGCTAGCACTCGCCGAAGATGGCACGCTGGACAGGCTCGGCATTGAATTGATTGGCGCAAATCGCGAAGCCATCGCCAAAGCCGAAGACAGACATTTGTTTAAAGAATGTATGAATGAGCTTGGATTGGAATCCGCAAAATCAGAACTTGCCCACACCATGGATGAAGCCCGCGCCGCGCTGGCCATCATTGGCCTTCCCGCCATCATTCGCCCTGCCTTTACATTGGGCGGTACAGGCGGCGGCATTGCCTACAACAAAGAACAGTATGAGCGCATAACGCAAGAAGGGCTTGATGCTTCCCCCATATCGCAGATTCTGATTGAGGAATCTTTGCTCGGCTGGAAAGAGTTTGAAATGGAAGTCGTACGCGACAAAAACGACAACTGCATTATCGTTTGCTCCATCGAAAACATTGACCCCATGGGCGTGCACACAGGGGATTCCATCACTGTCGCCCCTGCCCTGACGCTGACCGATAAAGAATATCAAATTATGCGCAATGCCTCGATAAAGGTCTTGCGTGGTATTGGCGTTGAAACAGGTGGCTCAAACGTGCAGTTCGCCATACACCCGCAAACGGGCCGCATGATTGTCATTGAAATGAACCCGCGCGTGTCGCGTTCTTCTGCGCTTGCGTCTAAGGCCACAGGCTTCCCCATTGCAAAAATCGCGGCGAAGTTGGCGGTGGGTTACACGCTTGATGAACTTGATAACGATATTACGGGCGGAAAAATCCCCGCCAGCTTTGAGCCAACCATAGATTATGTCGTGGTAAAAATCCCTCGCTTCAACTTTGATAAATTTAAAGGCTCGGAAAAAGTTTTAACAACCTCCATGAAATCTGTTGGCGAAGCCATGGCCATGGGACGCTGTTTTGAAGAATCAATGCAAAAAGCTTTGCGCTCTCTTGAGGACGGATTAAACGGCTTTAATGACATGAAAATTGGCGAAAGCGATGCGCCAGACCACGATCAAATTCGCGCCGCTATTTCAATTCCCTCCCCTCGCCGCATATTATATGTGGCACAGGCCATGCGTCACGGATTCGGGCTGGATGAAATTCACGAAGCCTGTAAAATTGATATGTGGTTTTTGAAGCGTATTAAATCCATCATTGATAAAGAAAGCTCTATCAAGGAAAAAGGCCTTCCCGTTGATGCGCAAGGATGGATGACCATTAAAAAGATGGGCTTTGCAGACTCCCGCCTTGCCAAATTGGTAGGCGTGGAAGAAAAAGCCGTCACAAAAGCCCGCCACAAACACAACATTCACCCCGTTTATAAACGCATTGATACCTGCGCCGCAGAAATTCCATCGGCCACACCTTATATGTATAGCGCGTATGAAGGCGATGGATTAAACACACCCGAATGCGAATCCGCGCCCACAGGACATGACAAAATCGTAATCCTTGGCGGCGGGCCAAACCGCATTGGTCAGGGGATAGAGTTTGATTATTGCTGCGTTCATGCTTGCTACGCCCTAAAAGAAGCTGGATTTGAAACCATCATGATCAACTGCAACCCCGAAACTGTGTCCACAGATTACGACACATCTGACAGGCTTTATTTTGAACCTGTTACGGCAGAAGATGTCATTGAAATTATCCGCAAAGAAAACGAGGTTGGTCAGGTGCGCGGCGTTATTGTGCAGCTTGGCGGACAAACACCGCTGCGACTGGCGGATGATTTAAAAAATGCGGGCATCCCTATTCTAGGCACAGACATTGATTCCATTGATCTGGCCGAAGATCGTGAACGCTTTCAAAAACTTCTTCACAAGCTAAAACTGCGCCAGCCAGACAATGCGCTCTGCCGCTCTATGGATGAGGCCGTCAAAGAAGCTGAAAAATTGGGCTTCCCACTTGTTATTCGTCCCTCTTATGTTTTGGGCGGCGCGGGCATGGAAATTGTCCAGACCATGGATGAGTTAAAATCATACATGGCACGTGCCATAGATGTGTCTGGTAAAAACCCCGTGTTATTAGATCGCTATTTGAAAGGCGCGCTGGAAATTGATGTTGATGCTTTATCTGATGGCAAGGATGTTTACATTGCAGGCATCATGGAGCATATCGAGGAAGCTGGTATCCATTCAGGAGATTCTGCTTGCGTTATGCCTCCGCATTCCCTGCCCTTTAAAACGGTGAAGGAACTGGAAAGCCAGACTGTAAAGCTCGCCAAAGCCTTGAAGGTGAAAGGGCTGATGAATGTTCAATACGCCTTAAAGATGAATAAAAACACAGGCGAGTATGACATTTTTATTCTGGAGGTGAATCCGCGTGCGTCCCGCACCGTGCCCTTCGTCGCAAAAGCCACGGGCGTTCCTGTTGCCAAAATTGCCGCGCGTATTATGGCGGGCGAAACACTTGCGCATTTCTCACACTTTCTGGTCGGCATGTCGATGGAACACACAGCCGTAAAAGTTCCCGTGTTCCCCTTTGGGCGTTTTCCAGGCACAGATGTTTTGCTTGGCCCGGAAATGCGCTCCACGGGAGAGGTTATGGGCATTGATAAAGATGTTGCGCAGGCTTACGCAAAAGCACAGCTTGGCGCAGGTACAGTGCTGCCAACCAGCGGCAAGGTGTTTTTGTCCGTGAAGGATAGTGACAAGGAAAATCTTGTGCCTATCGCGCGGGAACTGGCAGAAATTGGCTTTGAAATCATCTCCACTGGCGGCACAGCAAAATTTTTGCAAACACATGGCCTGAATGTCACCCGCATCAACAAGGTTATGGAAGGCCAGCCGCACATTGGTGATGCCATCATTAACGGCGATATCTCTTTAATGATAAACACCACCACCAAAGGGCCGCAGGCCTT
>CAUJHK010000071.1 GCA_963204715.1 Pseudomonadota bacterium
CAATAATGAAGTGCATTTTGTTTGCAAATAAGATGCCCGATTTTAAAAGATACGCCATCAGAAATCTCCTCAGGGATTGACACACGTGAGTCGAATAACGCTGTATACCAAGCTATATGTGGTATCATCTGGCCTTCACCAAGAAAATCAACGCTTTTAAGAAGATTGGGTGTTGGAAATAAACACACAGACCTATGTGCCAGATGATCAGCATATGTTTCTGATTCAATTCTTTCGTCGTCTGTAAGAAACGCATAACCATCAATATGATTTGACAAAAACGGCTTCATTTTTTTTGGAACATGTTTTAAAACATATTTGGCCATATCAGGCATCATATCGGATAACTCACCAAGTGCGGCAAGAGAACCTTTTGGTAAAAGCGGAGATGAAACCGCGCCTAAAACCTGCCCTAAAAATCCACGCCGTGTCTGGTTTGTCATACTCATACCCTCTTTTACCAAAAAATATGAAAACTTCAAGGAGGGTTTGCATACCTGCCAGAATTCTTATCCCTTTTTTAACCAATATAAGGCTTAATGGGTGGGCATAATTCAACCCCTTTGTTCAAAGGAAAGCTTCCCATGTCTGCATCACCTTATAAAATCAATGGTTCTATTGTCGATATGACGGGCGATGGCGTCTGGCCGTTTATGTCTGCCGAAATTCGTGAACAGTTGATTGCGCCATTCTTTGCCGTGGACTGGAAAGTGCATGATGTGTCCTTGCAGGCGCGGGATAAAACGAACGATGCCGCGTTGAACGCCGCGATTGAAGATTTGAAAACGCACAAGGCCGCCGTCAAAGGCCCGACGATTACGCCGAGCAAGGAAGAAACCGCAAAGTTTGGCCTCTCCAAACAGTGGGATTCTCCTAACGGTATTATTCGCCGCGCCATTAACGGCGCCGCTATTTTGCGCAACACCATTGAAATTGAGGGCATGGAAAAATTCTCCCCCCTTATGCATGATGTGACCATTGTCCGTCAGGCTGTGGGCGGTATTTATGGCGCGCCCAACGTGTCCATTCCTGGGCGCGGAAAATTGAAAGTTATTTTTGAAGGGGATGATGGCTCCACCGTTGTTCTGGTTGAAAACCGCAAAGTGGATTCAGGCGTGGCCCTGCTGACCACTGAAACAGACTCCTCCATCCGTGATTATGCGCATGCGGTGTTCCAGCAGGCCTTGTCTATGCACAAATCCGTTATCTTTGCAGGAAAAGATACGATTAACCCAACATATGATGGCCGTTTTATTGACCTGTTCAACCAGATTTTTAAAGAAAGCTACGCGGAAAAATTTAAAGCACAAGGTCTGACATTCAATGACAAGGTACAGTTGATTGATGCGGTTGTGTCTAAAATTCCGCAAGGGAAAATGAATGGCATGATTATCGCGCTTAAAAATTATGATGGCGATGTTGTGTCTGACCAGGTGGCAGGGGAACATAAATCTCTGGGCTTGATGGATTCAACGCTGGTATCGGCGGACGGCACGCTGCTGGCAGACCCGCCGCATGGCACTGCGCCAGACTTAGAATCCGCATGGCATGAAAAGAAAGTTTTGCTCGCCAATCCTGCCGCGCATATTTTTGCCTATGCCGAAGCCATTCGCCACAAGGCAGAGTTGAACGGTCAGCAAGAAGGCGTGGAACTGGCCAAGCGTTTGAAGCTGGCGGTGGTGGAAACCATTGAGGCGGGCTTGAAGTCTGGCGCATTGACGGGGGATTTGGCGCCCGATAAGTCAAAATCTATCAACGGACAGCAATTCATTGCCAATGTGCGCGATGTTTTTGGAAGGATGGTTGCCTCAAAGCCCATGGCTATGAAGGCTTAACCCTTCGCTGCCTTTAGGGTATTTTGCATCAGGCACGCAATGGTCATAGGCCCTACGCCGCCGGGGACGGGCGTGATATGGCCCGCAATGGGCGCAGCCTCATCAAAATCAACATCACCACAAAGCTTGCCATTGTCCAGACGGTTGATGCCCACATCAATCACAATAGCACCATTTTTAACCCAGTCCCCTTTCACCATTTTCGGGCGACCAACGGCGGCGACCAGAATGTCGGCGGTTTTGCAAAGGGCGGGTAAGTCTTTTGTTTTGGAATGCGCGGTGGTGACGGTGCAGTTCTCGCCAATCAAAAGCTGCGCCATAGGTTTTCCAAACAACAATGAGCGGCCAATGACAACAGCGTTTAAACCCGTTAAATCCTGATGGACAGATTTTATCAGCAGCAGAGATCCTTGCGGCGTGCAGGGCACCATGCCGCTTTCATCTCCCGCGACCAGTTTCCCAGCGTTCACAAACGTCAAACCATCCACGTCCTTTTCAGGCGCAATCATTTGAATGAGGGGGGCAGAGTGGATATGCGCAGGCAACGGCAGCTGAAGCAATATGCCATGGACATTTTTGTCGTTGTTCAGGCGTGTGATAATGGCGGCGATGTCCTGCGCGCTGGCAGAGGCGGGCAGGCGTTCTTCAATGCTTTTGATTCCCACTTCCCCGCAGGCTTTTATTTTATTGCCGACATAGACATGGCTGGCGGGGTCATCCCCCACCAAAATCACGGCAAGGGCGGGGGCTATGCCTTTGGCTTTTAGGGCGGCTACATCCTGCGTGACCTGACTGCGCACGATGGCGGCGATGGCTTTGCCATCAATTTTGTTGGACTGGCTCATGCCCTACTCAATACCCAAAGAAGACCCTGACAACA
>CAUJHK010000072.1 GCA_963204715.1 Pseudomonadota bacterium
GGTAGAAAACGGGTGCCAAGCCCCGCAACGGGGAAGACGGCTTTACGAACAGGTTTAAATGCGCTTTTTGTCATGGCGTCTTTATTGCATTGCGGCAAGAAAAAATCAAGGTTTTATGAGCAAATCTCTTGCGGCATTTATCTTTTGGGCAATCCAGTCTGAGCCAGCCGCATCAGGATGGAGCTTTTTCATTAATCGCAAGTGGGCTGACTTTATATCATCCTCGCCAGCCCCCTGTTTTAAGCCCAAAACCTCATAGGCCTCGGCCTCGTTCATGGGAAGGTGTGAGGCTTTTACGCCATCATCGAGTTTTTTGCTTTTATAATAGGACACGGCTATGGGCCAGAGTGCGGTAAGAACCGCAATGGCGACAGGCAGCCGTCCTGTGAGCGTCAAAAACAAGGCAGCCAGTGCCACCGCCGCAGCGGCAATGGACAAGAACATGGACTTTATCTGGTGTGCGTTTGCGCCCAGAAAAAAACGATATAGCCCGACAATGGCCAAAACCAGACCTAGCAACAGCAAGATATATGGCATTTGAAAGCTCCTTCAGCCCTTTTCAAGGGGCACAGTCTAGCATAGGATTTAGGGCATGACGATATTATCACAAGCCCAAAAAGTATCCGCCCTGCGTAACCTTATGAAAGAAGAGGGGGTACAAGGATTTATCATCCCCCGCGCGGACGAATATCAGGGTGAATATGTCCCCGACTGCGCCAACAGGTTGTTTTATATCTCTGGCTTTACGGGGTCTGCGGGAACATGCGTTGTTACGGATGACCGCTCTTGCGTGTTCAGTGATGGGCGGTACACCATCCAGTTAAAACAGCAGGTGGATGGCGCGTTGTTTGATACGCAAGATTCTACCAAGATGCCAGTGTCGCAATGGCTGTTGGAAAATGCAAATGGCAAAGTTGTTGGCTATGATTCAAAACTGCTGACCCCGCGCGAGGTAAAATTATTTTCGGATAAGGGTGTTTTGTTAAGGCCCGTATCGCGCAATTTGATTGATGCTATATGGGAGAGCAGGCCGTCCGCGCCATCATCTGCCGTGGAATTGTTCCCCATGGACTATGCGGGGGTGAGTGCGCCAGACAAGATGGACAAAATCGCAGTGGCCATAAAAGAAAAGGGCGCGAGTGCCGCCGTCATCACATTGCCAGATTCCATTGCCTGGATGCTTAACATCCGATCAAACGATATTCCACACATTCCTGTCGCGTTATCGTACGCCATTGCGCATGACAACGGCATGGTGGACTGGTTTATTGAGGATGCGAGGGTGTCGGGTGAGATTCAAAAGTCTTTTGGCAATCGTGTGTCCATTCATCTACCTGAAAGCCTTGAGAAGATTTTGGCTGGGTTTTCGGGGAAGAATGTTTTGATTGATGGCCGCAGAACGTCGCAATGGTTTTTTGATGTAATGGGACGGGGTGGCGTAAACGTAATTGACGATAAAGACCCCATCATCGCCATGAAGGCCATTAAAAACAAGGCCGAACAAAACGCCATGCGGGCAGCGCATGTGCGCGATGGCGTGGCGGTCACAAAGTTTTTGATATGGTTTGATGCGAACGCTGGGAAAACGCCCTTAACAGAAAGGGACGTTGAGGAAAAATTAGAAGAGTTTCGCCGCGCTGGTGGGGGATATAAAGATTCCAGTTTTGATACGATTGCGGGATTTGGTAGTAACGGGGCGATCGTGCATTATCGCGCCACACCCAAAACGAACAAGACGATTGAAGGCAGTAATTTGTTATTGCTGGATTCTGGTGCGCAATATGGGGACGGCACAACCGACATCACCCGCACCATGGCCGTGGGCGCACCAAGTGATGATATGCGCAAACACTATACGCTGGTGTTAAAGGGGCATATCGCCATATCCATGGCAAAATTCCCATACGGCACAACGGGCGCGCAGATTGATGCGATGGCGCGCGCGCCGCTATGGCAACATGACCTTGATTACGCCCATGGCACGGGGCATGGCGTGGGGTGTTATTTATCCGTCCATGAAGAGGCGACGAGTTTTTCTCCACGCGGGGTTGAGCCTGTAGAGATGGGGATGATTATATCCAACGAGCCTGGATATTACCGCGAAGGAATGTATGGAATCCGTATCGAGAATTTGGTGTTGGCGCATGAAAACGGTATATGCGCGGACACAGGCAAAACCATGCTGACGTTTGAAACCCTGACCCTTGCGCCGTATGATAAAAACCTGATTGTCTGGGAGATGCTATCTGCGCAAGAGCAGGCATGGGTGAATGCCTATCATGTCCGCGTGTTTGAAACGTTATCGCCCTTTTTGGATGGGGATGAGAAGGCGTGGTTGAAGAAAAGTTTATTTTAGTTGAAAAAGTGAGAAGTAAAGATTCTTCGCTTCGCTCAAAATAACGCAAAAATAAAAACCGCCCCAAGAGGGCGGTTTTGTTTGATTCGTATATTATCAGTTCGCGGGTTTATTATTCGCGTTCCTTCTTCTTACGCTCAACCTTGCGCCAACGACGCTCGGCTTCGGATTTTTCGCGTTTGCGTTTTTCGCAAGGTTTTTCAAACTCACGACGCATTTTCATTTCGCGGAAGATCCCCTCGCGCTGCATCTTTTTCTTTAAGACGCGCAAAGCCTGATCGACGTTATTGTCGCGAACACTGACTGTTACCAAATCAAATCACCTCTTTCCTTTTAAAATTCTATGAGTTAAATCATAGATGTAGGCTGTTTCCTACAGATAAATCTTTGGAAATGCAACCCTTTATGAGACAGCAGAATAATCAGTATAGCAGATTTTTGCAGGCAATGCGAGGGGTTGTTGCCGTATTATTCGTATTTGTTGTTTTAAATCAAGATGTTAGTGCGCAAGAAGCGCGCCCTGCCAATCCCGAAATGGTGACGCCTGTTATGCGGGGACAAGTGGCGAGCGGGGCGCAGATTATGGCCGTGACGGCGCACCCAGAAGCCACGCGCGCCGCCTTTGATATTTTATCACGCGGAGGAAGCGCAGCCGACGCGGCCATAGCGGCGGAGCTGGTTTTGGGATTGGTGGAGCCGCAGTCATCGGGCATTGGCGGCGGCGGGTTTGCCGTTTATTACGACGCTAAAACCAAGAAAGTCACCAGTTTTGATGGGCGGGAGACCGCACCCAACGCGGCAGGAAAATATTTGTTCCGCGCAGAAGACGGCAAGCCCATGGAATTTTATGATGCGGCGATTGGAGGCCGCGCGGTGGGCGTTCCGGGTGAGCTTCGCATGCTGGAGATGATGCATAAAAAATATGGCGCGCTGGACTGGCGCGACCTGATGATGCCAGCCATTACCCTGGCAGAAAATGGCTTTATTGTTACACCGCGCCTTGGCGCCGTGGTGGAGGGGGACGAGCTAAAACTCAAAAACTTTATTGATACCAAGCTGTATTTTTTCCCCGATGCTGTTACCCCCATCAGGGCAGGGGACAGGCTGGCCAACACTATTTATGCCCGCACGCTTCGCAAAATAGCTATCGAGGGCGCGGACGGTTTTTACAAAGGCGACATTGCTGAGCGGATTTCAAAAGCTGTACAAGAGGATTTTGAAAACCCTGGTTTGATGTCGGTTGAAGATTTATCAAATTACAAGGCGATTGAGCGCGCACCCGTGTGCGATTTTTATCGCGGGTATCAGGTGTGCTCTATGGGTGAGCCATCATCAGGCGGACTGTCCTTGCTTATATCCTTAAAAATTTTGGAAAAGTTTAATCTGGCCGCGCTGGACAAGAATAGCGTTCAGGCATGGCACTTGATAGGCGAGGCCAGCCGCCTTGCCTTCGCCGACAGAAACTATTACATGGGGGATCCCAGTTATATTCAATCTCCTGGCACACGTCTTTTAGCCCCAGAGTATATTGCACAGCGCGCCGCCTTGATTTCGCAAGGCAAGGCCAACCCGAACATTATGTATGGCGTGCCAAAGGACTGGGGCGCGCAAAAGAAAGCAACGCCTGAACCCGTGTACCCGAAGCCGCCTGGCACCACGCACCTGTCTATTGTTGATGGTGCGGGCAATATTGTATCCATGACCAATAGTGTAGAAGATTCATTCGGGTCGCGCATGATGATGGACGGGTTTATGCTCAACAACCAGCTGACGGATTTTTCTTTTATGCCTGAAGCGGATGGCAAGCTGATTGCCAACCGTGTGGAAGGAGGGAAGCGTCCGCGTTCCACCATGACGCCCGTAATCGTCTTTGCGCCCAATGGCGTGCCCAAAATGGTGATAGGGTCTGCGGGGGGTAGTGCGATTATGGGTTATGTTTTGCAGCGTATTGTTGCCGTGATTGACTGGAACATGGACGTGCAGTCTGCGCTGGACGCGCCCAATATTGTCAACCGCGGCAGAGGATTCGAGATGGAGTTTGGTGCCTCAGACCTTGCGCAACCTTTGCGCGACAAGGGCCACCCCGTGGAGATGGGGGATTTAAACAGCGGCTTAACTGCAATTGTGTTTGATACGCAAGGCCGCATGACGGGTTATGCCGACCCGCGCCGCGAAGGAACGGCGCAAGGGCGATAGGCACTTACGCGACCTTGCGGGTTTTTAAATTCAGCGCGGCATCCATCAGAACTTTTGTATAAGATTCTTTCGGGTTTTCAAAAATGTCGGAGGCTTTTCCGCCTTCTACCACTTTGCCATTTTGCATCACCATCACATCATGCGCCATGGCGCGCACCACGCGCAAATCATGGCTGATGAACATATAGGCAAGGTTGTGTTTTTCCTGCAGTTCACGCAGCAGGTCAACAATCTGGCTTTGGACAGACACATCAAGCGCGGATGTTGGTTCATCCAGTACTACAAAATCAGGCTCTAACACCATCGCGCGCGCTATTGCGATACGTTGTCTTTGACCGCCAGAGAATTCGTGCGGATAACGGTGGCGCGTGTCTGGGTTTAGTTTTACTTCATCTAAAATATTGACCACCAGTTCATCACGTTGAGAATGTGTCAAGTTCTTACAGTGGACTTTTAATCCTTCTCCTATGATATCTGCCACAGACATGCGTGGGGAGAGGGAGCCAAACGGGTCTTGAAAGACAATCTGCATATTGGCGCGAAGGGGTGTCATTTGCGCGCGGTTAAACGTAGAAATATTTTTATCTTTAAAATAAATATCCCCTTTGCCATTGAGCAAACGGAGCAGGGCAAAGCCGAGCGTGGATTTACCAGAGCCGCTTTCACCGACAATGCCGAGCGTCTGGCCGCGGCGTATGGATATGTCAACGCCGTCAACAGCCTTAACAACTTCTGTCACTTTTCCAAAAAAGTTTTTCTTGCGCGGGAAGTGGACGCTTATGTTTTTTGCACTGATTACCAGTTCGGCATTTGCATTGGCAGGCTTTGCAAGGCCACGCGGCTGCGCATTCAAAAGCATTTTTGAGTATGGATGGCTGGGGGCGGCAAACAAAGGCGCGGTGGCGTTTTGTTCAACAATTTCGCCATGCTTCATGACGCAAACAATATCTGCAAATTTTTCAACGATGGATAAGTCATGCGTAATCATCAGCATGGACATCGACAGGTCTTTTTGCAATTTTTCTAAAAGTTCTAAAATTTCTGCCTGAACGGTAACATCAAGCGCCGTTGTCGGCTCATCTGCAATCAAAAGCTCAGGATTGTTGGCGAGAGCCATGGCTATCATCACGCGCTGGCGTTGCCCGCCCGATAATTCATGCGGATAGGCATTCAAGCGCTGCTTCATCATGGGCAGCTGCACCATATCCAGCAATTCAAGCACGCGTTTTTTAGCATCGGCATCATTCATTTTTTGGTGAAGTTTTAAAACCTCACCAATCTGCCGTTCAATGGAGTGAAGCGGGTTTAGGGCTGTCATCGGTTCTTGAAATATCATCCCGATTTTACGGCCACGAATTTGGCGGAGCGCAGGTTCACCCATACCCACCAATTCTTGCCCTTCAAAAAGAATGCTCGACCCCGCAGGGTGAGAGGCCAGAGGGTAGGGGAGCAGCTGCATGATGGACAGGGCCGTAACGGATTTACCAGAGCCGCTTTCACCGACAAGCGCTACCGTCTGCCCCTTATCAATGGAAAAAGACACGCTTTTTACTGCGTGGAATATTCCGTCTGTGGTTTTAAAATCTACGGACAGATTTTTTACATCAAGGAGTTTTTCAGCCATGGCAAAATTCTAGCAGAAAACAAAACCAACAAACAGTCCCTTAGTTTAGCTTTACGGCGAAAACTGGACGTTCAACATTTTTAGGGAACGGGCTGCGTTCAGGATTTCGCCACCCGTATTTATTCCTAAAGGTTTGGCCCGTTATCGTTTTGTCTTTGTTCCAGTCTGGCCCTTGTACGGCCTGATAAAAAAGGGTTGTATTAATAATGTCTGGTTTGTACGCCGTCCGGAAAGACAAAGAACACTTTGCCAATTCCGGGTCTGTCTCATCAACGGGGTCGTAGAGCAATGTATGAAGCCGCTCTGCCGAGCGAATGGCTATAGAAGGATTATCGCTGGTTTCATAGATTCTGCGTATGACCTCACCTTTATTTGGAACAAGGCTTGCCAATAACACATGGGGGTGAAGGCGGTAGTTATATTGTGCGCCGTCTGTGCATACGACATTGATGCTCTCTTTTAAGCCTGCTTTGAATATAAAACGCTCTGCCGCATGGCAAGCCGCCGCATCTATGTCAACGCAAGTCACCTTTTTTCCTATTTCTTGAAGCAATACTATCGCGGTAAGAGGTAAGGGGCCTGCACCGACCAGACAAATGCTTTCATTGGGCGCATACATCTCAAGCGGGAAATAGCGTGCTTCCTCAGCAACGAGATCGTGATAATTTTTCCAGTACCAGAAAGATTCCAGATCGCTTTGTGTTATTTCAGGTTTTCTGCCCATTTTGCAAGACCAATATAGCTCCATTTGCCCTTCAGCAAGGGAAAGCTTTTCAAGCATTCGGTTACGCATGGATTTTATACACGGGTTTCTTAGAACATGGAGAATCTCATCATGGCTGTAATCATCGGAAAGTGTACGAACCAGCCTGCCCAAAGTGTCATTGACGCAGGGATTGTTAGGGGAAAGGTCATTCTCTTTCATTAGCACGCTGTAAGCGTCCTTGACCGCCGTAACGGCAAGTTCTGCTTTGATCATTGTATATACTCTTTGTGTTTTTGGGCTATTTTTTTTGAAAACGAAAAAATATTTTGTGCCGTGTGTAAT
>CAUJHK010000073.1 GCA_963204715.1 Pseudomonadota bacterium
GCCGCAGACCTTTGGAAAAAAATCGCAGGGTTTTCCGATGATAAAATTATTCGCATTCCCACCGATGATAATTTTTGGCAAATGGGCGACACGGGGCCATGTGGGCCATGTTCAGAGATATTCTATGACCAAGGTGATAAGCTTGCGGGCGGCCCTCCAGGATCGGCTGATCAGGATGGCGATAGATTCTTGGAATTTTGGAATCTCGTGTTCATGCAGTTTGAACAATTTAATGATGGTCGCGCGCGCGTTCCACTTCCAAAGCCATGCATTGATACAGGGATGGGTTTAGAGCGTATGTCGGCGCTTATGCAAGGCAAGACATCAAATTACGACATCGACCTTCTTCGTTCTATCATTGAACATTCGGCGGATTTAACGGGCGTATCGCCTGATGGCGCGCAGGCACCATCGCATCGCGTGATTGCAGACCATTTGCGTTGTGCATCATTCTTGCTTGCCGATGGTGTGATGCCATCCAATGAAGGGCGTGGTTATGTTCTGCGTCGTATCATGCGCCGCGGTATGCGTCATGCACATTTATTGGGCGCGCAAGAGCCATTGATGTACAAACTTTTCCCCACGCTTATGGGATCAATGGGTGAAGCTTATCCTGAACTTATTCGTGCGCAATCTCTCATTGTTGAAACATTAAAAAATGAGGAAGCGCGTTTTAAAAAGACGCTCGATCGTGGGCTTAAAATGCTCGATGATGAAACACAAAATTTATCATCGGGGCAAAAACTTTCTGGCGACACCGCCTTCAAACTTTATGACACCTATGGCTTCCCTGTCGATTTAACGGCGGATGCGCTACGCACCAAGGGCTTAGAGGTTGACATGGCAGGCTTTGATGCAGCGATGGAGCAACAAAAAGCAACGGCAAGAAAATCGTGGTCTGGGTCGGGCGATACAGGCACATCGGCGCTTTGGTTTGCAATATTGGATAAGGCTGGCGCCACCGAATTTTTGGGGTATAGCGCAAACTCCGCCGAAGGAAAAATTCTGGCCATCATCAAAGATGGCAAAGAAGTATCCGCCCTTAAAAATGGCGAAGAAGGATTCATCATCGTCAACCAATCACCCTTTTACGCCGAAAGCGGCGGACAGGTGGGGGATTCTGGTGTGATGATAACATCGGCGGGTGATGCTTTTTCTGTGTTCGATACCAAAAAACAAATAGGTAAAATCTGGGCGCATTTTGGCAAAGTGACCAAAGGCGTAATGAACAAAGATGAGGGCGTTGAGTTACGGGTGGATACAAAACGCCGCGCCTCCATTCAATCAAACCATTCGGTTACGCACTTGCTTCACGAAGCCATGCGCTTAACATTGGGTGATCACATCGCGCAAAAAGGATCATTGCAAGATGACGCCCGCACGCGCTTTGATGTCTCGCAACCAAACCCTATTACGGCGGATGATTTGCGAAAAATTGAAGAGCAGGTGAATGACCAAATTCGAAGCAATACCGAAGTTGTGACACGCGTTCTGCCATTGGAAGAGGCTATGGAATCTGGTGCGCGCGCTCTCTTTGGTGAAAAATATGATGATGAGGTGCGGGTTGTTTCTATGGGCACGCCGCGCGCGGCTGGATCAAACATTTCGTATTCAGTTGAACTGTGTGGCGGCACGCACGTCAAGCGCACGGGCGAAATTGGTATTTTCAAAATTGTATCTGAAGGCGCGGTGTCGGCAGGGATACGGCGCATCGAGGCGCTGACAGGTGAAAACGCGCTACGTTATTTTGAAGAACAAGAGGCGCGTGTGAATGATATTGCGGCTACGCTCAAGGCCGCGCCATCGGACATTGCAGCGCGCGTCAAAACTCTGGTGGATGACAAGAAAAAACTGGAGCAAGAGGTTTCCAACCTGCGTCGTCAGCTGGCGACAGGCGGGGGCGGCGCGAATGATGATATCAAAGACATTGGCGGCGTGAAGTTTCTGGCCAAGGTTCTGCCTGATTTCCCTGCGAAAGATTTAAAACCCATGGCGGATGACATGACCAAAAAATTGGGCTCTGGCGTTGTGGTGTTGATTGCGACCGAAGCTGATAAGGCCTCCATTGTCGTGGCCGTCACCAAAGACCTTACCAGCCGCCTCAGCGCGGTGGACCTGGTGAAGGTCGGGGCGCTGGCGCTTGGTGGCTCTGGCGGCGGCGGCCGTGCCGATATGGCGCAGGCTGGCGGCCCGAACGCAAGCGCGGCCAATGACGCGTTAAGCCAGATTGAAGATAAAGTTGCGGGATAACCAAGAAAAACTTGCTTATTTGGACGTTTTCCGCTATTATTTTTCAGAATAATAAAATTTGGAGTAATATTATGGCGAGCAAGAAATCTTCCCCAAAATCTGGTTGTGGTCATTTGGCGCCTTTGGGTGAAAGGCCTGCAGAGGGCTATCAACAAATTGGTGAAAGAGTTTAATAAGCTTCCAAAAGGCTTCAATGTGGCTGAGCTTAAGGCCCCTGTAAAAATATTGCCCGTAGAATTAGGAGATGTTTCAAGGCTTAATTTGGTTGTTTGCTTTGGCAACGGAGCAGACATAATTGTTGAGCGGGAGCTAAGCGTTGAACAAGTGGCCAAGGTTGTGGCTGCAAAATCGTTGAGTGTTCTAAAGCCTAGCGCGTCTTAAATATTTCAGATTCGAAAGCAGAAATAAAAAAAGCCCGATCATCAAGACGGGCTTTTTTGTGGGGTCGTTCCCCCCAATACACGCTGTCTTAGCATTTCCATCGTTGGCGCAAGTCCTTTTCCAAGGGGATTTGTCTCCACGGCTTTGACAAAGGTGCGCATTAAGTCTGACAAGGCGCAAGGTTGCTGGCTATCTTTTAGTTTAGGATCAAGAAGTACATTTAAACCGTTTTCTTCTGCAAACGTATCGTTCACTGTCTTGCGTATGGTGCGTATTTCTTCCATCATGGCACCTGTGTTGTTAACAAGCTTCATAACGCTGCGATCAGACGGTGTGGTTTTGCTTCCACATCTTACCTGCGCTGTTGATTCTAGTTCTCTTAAACTTCTTTCAAAATGGCGTAGGGAGTAGGTCAGTTTGTCTGCAAAGCTCATTCCCGCATAGGTAAGCATAATTTCTGCAGGAAAACCCTTAACATCCATAACAGCTTTGAATGAACGAAAGCCAGTCTCTTTGTTCGGGCTAAAAAACTGATTCTTATAGGCAATGCATTTTTCATGGTTTGCCAGCGTTTGAATGGCAACCTCAAGTTTTGTGATGCTGGAAGGGCCAGGCCGTACAGAAATAGAAGCACGTAAAATGTCAGTAATTCTGTCTGCCTTCCCAGATGAAGAGGCATGCTTGTCCCACATTTTCCTTAGTGCAGATTCTTCTGGTTTGACACAGGCGGGTATGACATCAATCGGGAATTTCAGGCTGGTTCCTATATCGTTTAATATAAGATCAAGATCCGGAGTTCTTGCTTCTGCCCTCTTAACATACTCAAGTACATCTTCTGCACGATCGTGAGGGCCTGGATGTAACTGCTCATTGCGCACGCCGTGCCAGTTTTTGGCGGCTACATATTCAGTTGATCTTCTGTCAATTCCCCTCAACAAACACCCCATGTACTAAGAATAACTTCAGCTTGTGCATCATCATAACCCTAATACTCATGTGTTTTCAACACGGAATGCATATTTTATAACCCCTTTCTGGCCTTTTTCTTAACTTTATAAAGGTTTCTTTTCCATAGTTGAAATAAAATTGCGCAAAAGCTGTGGATTGATTGCGACAACCAAATCGCTTGCGAAAACATGGTGTGGTGGGTATAAGAAGCCCACAATTTTAACGATTTTGACCATACAAGGACAAACCATGGCCATTGAACGCACATTTTCCATTTTAAAGCCTGATGCCACGCGCCGTAACCTGACGGGTGCGATTAACGCCAAGTTTGAAGCCGCAGGCCTTAGAATCGTGGCACAGCGCCGCATTCACATGACACGCGCACAGGCCGAGAAGTTTTATGAAGTTCATGCTGCGCGTCCTTTTTATGGCGAATTGGTAGAGTTCATGACATCCGCCCCCGTGGTTGTGCAGGTGTTGGAAGGCGAAAATGCGGTTGCCAAAAACCGTGAGGTGATGGGCGCAACAAACCCTGAAAATGCCGCACCAGGGACAATCCGCAAAGAGTTTGCCGTGAATATGGGCGAAAATTCTGTGCACGGGTCAGACAGCCTTGAAAACGCTGCTATTGAAATTGCACAATTCTTTAAACCAGAAGAAATTGTCGGCTAACCATTTTTAATGGGAAACCCACTGCCTTAAAACATCTTTGGCACGCAGGCTGGCATCGGGCAGTTGAATCATCAAAAGCTTCAGGCCGTCTTTTTCGTTTCGTTTGGCCTTTTGTTCTGTTTGCTCTGCTAGGGAAGAAACCTCGACAAGACCAAAGTTCCCAGCCATGCCTTTTAGTTCATGCGCACGCGCGGCCAGCGCGGTGAAGTCGTCGGCGTTCACGGCTTTTGCCATGTCAGACAATATCTCATCGGTTTTCACAATCAGGTCATTCAGCAGGTCGTTCAAAGGGCTTTTTCCGATGGTGTCTTTAAGGCTATGCAGCATTTCAGGGTTGAAAACCCGCGTGTCGGGCGCAATGTTTGATGCGGAAGCAAGGGGGAAGACAGCTTGCTTTGCGCTGGTTTGCGCGGCATTGTCAAAGAAAGCTTTTTCTGCTGGCGGTATAATTTCGACAACAGGGTTTTGCGCAGCCACATAAGATACAATTTCTTTTAGCTTGCTCTGGTCAATAGGTTTTGCCACAAAGCCTGTCATGCCATCTGCTATATATCTGCTAAGGCTTTCTTGGTCTACATTTCCTGTTAAGGCAAAAACTGGAACTTTAGATTTGACGGAGTCTTTGGAAAGTCGCAGCTTTTTTACGGCTTCGTTTCCAGGCATGCCCGGAAGCTCAATGTCCATAAATACCAAATCGAAATTATCTTCATATATTTTGGCAAGCCCGTCTTCTGCATTTTTGACGTGTGCAATGTTGTGCTTTCCTTCTTGTAAAAAGCCAGCCACAACTTTTCGTGTGATATCATTGTCATCGACCAATAGAATCTTTAAAGGACGCTCTTCTTTTTGCATGGCAGGTGCCGTGGTTACGGGGGCAGATCCTTGTGTTGAAGCGCTAAGTCCTTTTTCCATTTTGAGCGTGAAGAAGAAGGTGGAGCCTTCCCCCTCGTTACTGCTTATATTGACGGCGCTCCCCATCTTTTCAATAAGACCCTTTGAAATAGCAAGACCAAGGCCAGAGCCGCCAAATTTTCGAGCAATACTAGAGTTCGCTTGCGAAAACGGGTTGAAAAGATTTTTTTGTGCGGCCTCGGAAATCCCTATGCCTGTATCATGCACTCCAAAATAAATATTGTATTTCGTGCTGTCGCTTTGGACGCCTTCATCGTTGATATTTTTAAGATTTTTTACATACAGGGTCACGTTGCCGTTGTTCGTAAATTTAATAGCATTTCCCATGAGGTTTAAAAGCACTTGGCGCAGACGTGTAGGGTCACCTTTTACAAATCTTGGCACCCCTTCATCCATGTTGGCCAAAAGCGCAATTTTCTTTTCTGCCGCATGACCAGACATCAAATTGATAACGCCATGTATAATGCGGTGAAGGTCAAAACTGATATGCTCGATCTCGATTTTTCCGCGCTGGATTTTTTCAAAATCCAGAATGTCGTTCAAAAGGGACATCATGGCTTCAGCAGATTCCTGTACGGTAAGGGCATAGTCATGCTGCTGTTTGTTCAAACTTGTTCCTAGCAATAATTTCACCATCCCCATAATGCCTGTCATGGGCGTTCTGATTTCGTGGCTAACAACGGCCAAAAAGGCTGATTTTTCACGGTTTGCCTCATCAGCTGCCTCTTTGGCGCGTTCCATTTCTTTCATCCGCAAAGATTCCTTGCGACGAAATTCAGCAAGTGCCTCTCGCTCTTTTTCTATTATTTTTAAAAGGCGGGAATGGTCAGCCGTGTCTTTGGCTTCGCGAACCTTGCCAGAGAAAATGTTGCTATCATCAAGCCCTGATATGTTTGTTTTATTATATGTCACATCAGTGCGCCTTATCATAAGCTCGTATAGTATAAGCGCGGACTGCAATGGTAATGCATACCAGAACGCGCTCAAAAAAGCCTTGGGCGTTGTGTATAGATCAAAGTAAGGCAATATGGACAAGAAAAAGCCTGTGCCCATAAAAGCATAGCCCATGCTTATGCCTTGGCGGCGCCATCCAAGAGGCAGGTTTATCAAGGCGGAATGAACGCCAAGCGACAGGAAGGTTACAAACGGCGCAATGCTTAAAAGATAGATGTGATAGCTTTTTTCACTAGGCGCTAAGAAGAACAAGAAAGCACAGCACAGGTTTAATAAAATCAAAGTAATATATACAAATCGGGATGTGTCGTTGCGAGTGTTGCTCCCTAAAAGACCACGGCTTAGCAAAATGGACATCAGTGAAATAACAAAGGGCGCTGCAAAGAGAAGGTATAGGTCTGTATAAGAAGATGTGGGTTCAAAAAAAGCATTCCCAAGAGCATAAAAATAAGCGCAAGCACCAAAATATATTGCGCAAGTGGCGCAGTCCAGGCGGCGTTTTGCTAAAAATATCCCTGCAAATATTGCCGCGAATGCCCCCATCAAAAACACTAAAATAGAGTTATGGGCTGATCTTTCTTTTACATGTTTTAAATAGCTATTGGGCGCAAATATTTTTAAAGGAAGCAGTGTGTTTATTTTTCCTGCTGTCTGGATGTTTATCAAAAGCAGTTTTTGTTGATTCTTTGGCATCGATAAAAAGAAACCACTGCCATCTGTTGAGGTCTTTAGCGGGTTAATTGAAAAGGGGATGCCTTGGCTGTCTGGCAAGGTAATGGCATAGGCGCGGGCAGACTTTATAATGCCCATGCGGCCATCATAAGCCTGTCCAATATCCACCATCCATTCGCGTTCGGAACCAATATTTTTAACGCGTGTTACAATCCATGCGTTTTGCGCTTTTGTGCCGATAGCTACGCGTGTGCCTGCAATGGTCTTTCCGCTCAGGTTTCTTCCCTGGTTTTGTTCTATGGATTGTGGGGTTATTTCGTTGTTTTCATCGATTTGTAAAAAAGAATTTGGCGTCAGAAAAACCTCGCGCGTGGTGTCCGTCAGCACAAGCGGTGAAA
Organism: Pseudomonadota bacterium; assembly: GCA_963204715.1. Lineage (GTDB taxonomy): Bacteria > Pseudomonadota > Alphaproteobacteria > Micavibrionales > Micavibrionaceae > Micavibrio_A. Next base: position 7,188 of record CAUJHK010000073.1, read on the forward strand.
GCGTTTTGTTTTGTGCCTGCGCGTGTTGAAGCAGGCAAAAGAATGCCAAAAGAAAAAGCGTAAAGCCTTGTGCGGCAATCCTGAATTGCCGTTCAAAATGATAGTGCTGTATTGCCAAGCTTTTGAAAGCCATCACGAATTTGTCCCAAAAGAAAACATGTGCAAGACGCACACATCCATCGTTATATTGATAGAAATTGGTTAGGAAAGCGTGAATAAAAGGGCGGAAAGACCCTTCTTTATTAACAAAACATTAATGCAACAAGAACGCGGCCATAGCTGTCAGTAAAACAGCAACGCCCACCACCAGCCAAAAAGCCGCTTTTGTAAAACCATGCCAAATGCATTGGGATACTTCGACGGCTTGTGGGTCTACGGGGGCCAGTGTGTGGTGGTCTGCCATGATGATTCCTCTTTTGTATATTTTCTATTCAAACAGATTTTATGGTTTAAGACAACAAGGCGTCTTGGTTGTCGATGATAACCTGGGGCGTATCGTCTTGGCGGGAAACGACAGAGCCAATGGTAAAGACAGTTTCGCCATCGCTTTCCAACAGGGTCTTTATGGCGGCGGCTTTTGCAGGCTCTACAATCATCACCATGCCAAGGCCACAGTTAAAGGTGCGTGCCATGTCAGGCGCGGTCATGTTGCCTGCCTTGGCTAGCCATCCGAAGATTCCAGCTTTTTTCCATAGGACCGCATCCAGCTTTACAGCCACGTTGTCGGGGAGCACGCGGGGAATATTTTCGGTTAAACCGCCGCCAGTGATATGCGCCAATCCCTTGACACCGCCAGCTTTTATGGCTTTTAAAACGGGCTTTACGTATATTTTGGTAGGGGCCAGCAAAGCCTCAAGCATAGTGATGGAAGGATTAAAAGGTGCAGGAGTTTCGTAAGTAAATCCTATGGTGCTTGAAAACAGCTTGCGCACCAAGGAATATCCGTTGGAATGAACGCCGGAAGACCCAAGGCCCAAAACAATGTCGCCAGCCTTTATGCTCTCGCCCGTAATCTGTTCCCCGCGTTCCACAGCGCCTACGGTAAACCCAGCCAAGTCATAATCACCCGCGCCATACATGCCAGGCATTTCGGCGGTTTCGCCGCCAATAAGGGCGCATCCTGCCATCTCGCATCCCTTGGCAATACCTTCAATCACCGTTTGGGCAACGCCAACCTCTAATTTGCCTGTGGCAAAGTAATCCAAAAAGAAAAGGGGCTCTGCACCCTGCACAATCAAATCATTCACGCACATGGCGACCAAGTCTTGGCCAATCGTCTCATGACGGCCAGATTCTATGGCTATTTTAATCTTTGTGCCTACACCGTCCGTGGAAGACACAAGGATGGGGTCGTTATATCCTGCCGCTTTAGGGTCAAACATGGCACCAAAGCCACCCAGACCGCCCATATTTCCGCTACGATGCGTTTTCTTAACGGCAGGCTTGATGCGCTCCACCAGCTCTTCGCCCGCGTCTATGTCCACACCTGCGTCTTTATAGGCACTGTTATTCATGTTGGTTTCTCGTCCCATTCGCGTTATAAAAAGGCCATATTTCCAGTGAAAGATATAAAACTATGGCCAACCCCATCTATAAGCAATTCCCCAATGCGCGTACAGTATTTTGTGCGGTGACGGCGTGTGTTCTCGCGTTTTTTCCGCAAGTTTTGCGCGCCCAGACGAACCCTGCTTATACCATTGAGGGGGTAGAGGTGGATGTCATAGCCAAAAACGCGGTATTGGCGCGGGAAAAGGCTATGGAGGAAGCGCAGTCCAAAGCCTATCACATGCTGGCGGAGCGGTTGCTAAGTCCTGAAGAGCTGGCCACTTTAAAAGTCCCAGACCCCATCACCTTGTCCGCACTGGTGCAAGATTTTGAGGTGACGAAGGAACAGGCCTCGCGCGTGCGTTACAAGGGCGTTTATACCATTCGCTTTCGCCCCAATGCCATGAGGGTGCGCATGGCGGCGGAAGGGAAATATGTGTCTGACACCATCAAAAAACCCGTACTTGTCTTGCCTGTTCTTGAAAAGACGACTGGCAATGATTTGTGGGGGCAAGACAACCCCTGGATGATGGCATGGCGCAATCTGCCATCGGACAAGAGCATGGCGCAGCCAACTGTTTTGCCGCTGGGG
>CAUJHK010000074.1 GCA_963204715.1 Pseudomonadota bacterium
CCGTCCTTGAAAAAAGATATCTCTGGATGCGCCATGGTAGCCATGGATAAAATTGAACGCCGCATCCATGGCCATGCAGTAAAAGTTCATGTGGTTGGTCATTCGATGGGCAGCCTTGTTGCGCTCGACATATTGCAGCAAAACAAGATTAAAAATATAGGACGCGCCGTGATGATAGCTCCGCCCTTTTGGGGCAGTGAAGTTGCCGATAAATTGTTCCAAAATTACTTCTATAAATTCGTTTTTGGCCCTGCGGGACAGCAACTCACCACGGCCTATCGCAAAACTTGCCCGAACAACATTCCAGCGGGGGTTGAAGTAGGTGTCATAGCGGGCAGCCGCGCCTATGAATACCCATTCTTTTTAAAAACCATGCGCCCCTCTGGCGTGCATGACGGTCTTGTTTCACTCACAAGTACAAAGATAAATGGCATCAAAGATTCCGTTACGATACGTGCATCTCACTCTTTTTTGATTGAGATATCAGCATCACAAACGGTTCATTTTTTAAAGCACGGACGCTTTAAATCAAAAACAACGCGCGCCCTATAACCCTGTTGCCAAACGAAGTGCCAAAAAGGCTGGAGGTGTTTGCATAGACGGCGAAAAAACATCAAAGCCATTATTTTTTATTTTTTTCAGATACATAAAGACTATTCTTTGTTGACGTTCCATAAAGTGGTTTTTAGGAAGATTGTAAGGTTTTATCATCTCACACATCGTTTGGACAACTTGAACTATTTCTCTTTTGTGATTGAAATCAATGATTTTTTGCGATGTTAAAAACTTTTCCGCCAACAAACTTTCAGGAATAAAACATCTGCGATTTGATAACATTTTCGGTACGCTTCGTATGCACTCAAAAAGACCATAAATCTGTGAAATGGCTCTTATTTCGGCCTCATCAGCCTCTTCCCCCATTATTTTAAGGGCAATACGGTTGAGCGGTAGCGTTATAAACTCTGCATAGTGACAAAGCCCCTCCCAAGTCTCTGGTGCCTTATCCATCAAATCAAATTCGCGCGCATATAACAGGTCATCAAACCAAGCCTGTGGAATAGTCTGTGCATAAAGAAAGGGTTCGAGTGTGGATAACACAGGGGTTTGTCCACAGGCCCTGCCATCATAAATTTTGCCTATTTCATCACGCCACCATTGAAGACGAATAAGCCCCAGATTGGTATCGATTACCATATCACGGGTTTTGGCAATTTCATGGTTGAGCAAAAACAACGCCACCAGTCCCTCTCGCACTTTTTCTGGCGCGAAAAGTGCCAGCAAATAACGGTCATAATCAGCGGATTTCAGCTCTTCATACAAAAACTTATGCGACATTCTTAAAAACCATGACTTGAGAAATCAAACAAACACTATAGGTTAAGCATTACCATTATCATACTCACAAAGAAAAGCAGGAGGCTATTATGGCTTTTGAACTACCCCCTCTCCCTTATTCCTATGATGCGCTTGGCCCTTATATGTCGGCCGAAACATTAGAATTTCACCATGACAAACACCACAAAGCCTATGTTGATAAGGGCAATGAGCTTATCGCCGGCACGGGCTTGGAAAATTTAAGCCTTGAAGACGCCATGGTCGCAGCTTTTAAAGACAAAACAAAGGCTGGCTTGTTTAACCAATTGGGACAGCATTACAACCACCTTCATTTCTGTAACTGGATGAAGCAAGGCGGCGGCGGTGCAAAAATACCTGGCGCGCTTGAGGCCAAAATCAAATCTGACCTTGATGGCTTTGATGGGTTTAAGAAAAAGTTTGTTGAGGCTGGCATGACTCAGTTCGGCTCTGGCTGGGCGTGGCTTGCGATGGACAACGCAACAGGCAAGCTTGAAATCATGAAAACAGCGAACGGTGAAAACCCTGTTGTCTATGGCAAAACCGCTTTGCTGGGTGTTGATGTGTGGGAACATTCCTATTACATCGACTACCGCAATGCCCGTCCGAAATATTTAGAAGCATTCGTTGATAACCTTATCAACTGGGAGTATGTCGCCGAGCTTCATGAAAAAGGCCCGCTTAAAATCGCGGCGTAAAGAAACAAAAAAGGCTGGAAGATTTTCCAGCCTTTTTCTTTATGCTTTGCGGTGCCTTCGTTTTCGCACCCAGATATTTAAACATTCAACCCCAAGCGAGAACGCCACAGCGAAATATAAATATCCGCGCGGGATGTGGAATTCCAACCCATCGGCAATCAACGCTACGCCTACCAACAATAAGAAGCTCATCGCCAGCATTTTGACTGTCGGGTTCTGGTTTACAAACTCGCTCACGGGTTTTGCGGCAAAAAGCATGATACCAATCGCAATGACAACGGCGGCGATCATAACGGGCAGTTCATCAACCATACCTATGGCCGTAATGACAGAGTCCAAAGAGAAAACAACATCAAGAACCACGATTTGCATTAAGACAGAGCCAAATGTAGCTTTCTTTTTTTCCGCACCATCATCTTCGTCGCCTTCGACGGTGTGGTGAATTTCCATCGTCCCTTTGAACAATAAGAACACACCGCCGCCGATGAGAATGATATCACGCCATGAAATCTCGTTCCCCATGAAGGTGAACAAAGGATATGTAAGCTTGGCTATCCAGACAATCATGGACAGCAAAACAATACGCATGATAAGGGCAAGGCCAAGACCAATGCTACGCGCCTTTGCCTGCTGGTTTTCGGGAAGGCGTGATGAAATGATGGATATAAAAATAATATTATCTATGCCCAACACGATTTCCAAAATCGTCAGGGTTAGAAGACTCATCCATGCTTCGGGGCTGTATAACAGTTCCAACATATATCTCTCCTTTATTTTTCCACTGGCATCAGGGCTGCGCCAACACGGCGGCCCTCTGCCAGCAATACATTATATGTGCGGCACGCCGCGCCTGTGTCCATAACATCAACGATAAGACCTTGCATTTTTAAATCTTGCCGAAGGTCAGGGTTTAAGAACTGTGATTTTCTCCCAGCCCCCAACAAAAGAACATCGATGTCCTTATCAGCAAAAAATGAAAAATTTTGGGCGGACATATCATTAAAGTCTGTGGGCGCATCCCATCCTTCACAATAGAGAGGCGTCAGCACAATGCCTGCATTAAAACGCTCTCCACTTATTTTAAATCCATCAGCACCGTAAGATTGGATAATCTTGCGACCATGAGGAATGAGCGGTGTGATATCCATTTTATTGCTTCAAAATACCGAGGGCTTTAAGAGTATCTTCGTTTAACCCACCCGAAATTTGAAGCTTGTTGTCGGCTTGAAATTTGGTAATGGCGTTAAGCAAATCAGCGTCCATCATCCCAGTTTGGGCGCCAACATACATAGATTTTGCAGCCAGCGCCGCCTGAACAGAACGAATAAGTGCAGGGTCAGCCAAGTTCAAACCTGATGGGGATACCACAGGATCTGTCACTGGTGTGCCCGCTGCTGCTGCGGCGGCGGCCATGGCTTTGGGAGAATATGGCGCGTTGGGGTCAAGCGGGTAAGGCGTTTTTACCGGCGCGACGGGTGGTGCAGGCTGCGCTTGTTGAGATGATGACGTTGCCTCAACGGATGCAGAAGCCGCCACGGCCTGTTGCGGTACCTCTGTGGGAGCAGGTGCCGCAGCCACAGGAACATCCTGAGCCACAACAGGTGCAGCTTGTTCTTGCTCCAACTCTGGCGCGGGAGGGGCATCATCCATAACAGCGCCTTCCATGGCAGGAACAGTTTCTTGCGTCATAGTTGTAGAATCTTGCGCCTGTTCTGGCACAGCGGATTGTGTCACAGCTTCTTCTGGCGGTGTTAATTCCTGCGTGCCTTCAACGGCTGGTGCGGGTACGGCCTGTGCCTGCTCCACGCTCGCGCTAAAATCACCTTCAGGGGACATCGCCGTTTTTGCGCCTGGCAGGCCTTTGTTGATAACAACAATGTCATCTTTTGAGCCAATATCGCCTGGCCCTTTGTCACCAGAACATGCAGACAATGATATGGCTGCAACCCCCAACAAGAGCAAAGATTTTGAAATTTTTGTCATGGCATTCTCCCTTAAGCGGTTTGTTCTTCGGGCTTGGCACGAAGATTCAAATATAACAACAATGCAGCAGCAACATAGATAGATGAATATGTCCCCACTACAAAGCCGAACAACAGTGCATCCACAAATCCTTGAATAACTTCCCCGCCAAAGAACCATAAAGAAAGCAAGGCAAGAATGGTCAACAAGCTTGTCATCACAGTGCGCGACAATGTTTCGTTGATGGCAATGTTACACACTTCGGCCAATGGTTTTTTGCGGTATTTTCGCATAATTTCACGGATACGGTCAAAAATAACAACCGTGTCGTTGATGGAAAAACCTGCCACCATCAAGACCGCCGCCAGCGTCGACAAATCAAACGTCTTGCCTGTCAACGCCATAAAACCAAGTACAGCCATCACATCATGCACCAGCGATATCACCGCCGCCAGGCCAAACTGCCATTCAAACCGAAACCAGACATACGCCATAATTCCGATAAGAGAAAAGACAACAGCCAATATCCCTTTTTGCTTTAATTCCTTGCCAACTTGCGGGCCAACAAATTCAACACGGCGGTAATCAACGCCCGCATAATCTTTTTCAATGGCGGCTTTAACTTTTTCAATAGAGGCTTTTTGTATCTCAGGGTTATCGCCCTGTCCTGGCAAGCGCACCAAAAGCGTGTTGGCATTTCCAAACTCCTGAATGGAAATATCACCTAAATCCAGATTGTTTAAATCTTCACGCAGTTTTGCAATTTGCGGGGTGGTCTTGGTTTCGATTTCAATCAGCGTTCCGCCTGTAAAATCAATCCCGTAATTCAGCCCCTTGGTCGCAAGCAGGACTATAGCTCCTGCAATCATGACAAAGGTGACGAAAAAAGCGAAGTATCGGTTTCCGATAAAATCAATGTTCGTATGATCTGGTACAAGTTTAATGCCGGTCCACATAGTGTATTTTCTTTCTTGTTATACGGGCAACGTTGCTGGTCTGCGTCGGCCAATCCAGTAAACCACCATCAAACGCACAACTGAAATTGCAGTAAAGAACGAGGCCGCAACACCAATGGTTGTTGTCACGGCAAAGCCTTTAATTGGCCCTGTCCCGAATGAAAACAAAATCAGCGATGCAAAAAGAGCCGTAAGGTTTGAATCCAAAATCGTTCCAAACGCAATTCTAAATCCGTTATCAATAGCGGAAATAGCGCTGCGTCCTTCACGCAACTCTTCACGGATGCGCTCAAAAATCAGAATGTTGGCATCCACAGACATACAGACGGTTAGAACAAGGCCCGCAATCCCCGGCATGGTCAGCGTCGCCTGTAAAACTGACAGGCAGGCAAAACAGATAGCAAGGTTTATCAACATGCCAATGCAGGCGAATATACCAAACAGACTGTAGTTCATGACCATCAACACAAACACCATGGCAAGCCCTGTCAGGGCGGCAAGTTTTCCTGCCTCTATGGAGTCTTCACCCAAAGACGGGCCGACGGTACGTTCTTCAATAATATTCAAAGGCGCTGGCAAAGCACCTGCGCGAAGGAGAATAGCCAAATCATTGGCTTCTTTTAATGTAAAGCTTCCAGAAATCTGCCCTGTTCCGCCGCAAATAGGTTCGCGTATCACGGGCGCAGAAATAATTTCATTGTCTAGCACAATGGCAAAAAGCTTGTTCACATTCTGGCGTGACAAGTCGCAAAACTTTTTAGTCCCTAAGGGATTAAAGCGGAAGGAAACAGCTGGCTGGCCATTCTGGTCTTGCGTGTAAGCCGCTTTTACCAACATGTCACCCGTCAGCATTGCGCGGCGTTCCACCGCCATGGTCTGCCCTGGTGCTTCCGCCATCGGCAAAACCAGATCACCGCCTGTGCCAAGCACATTGCTGTTTGCCACATCCATATTCACAAGGTGGAAAGAAAGCTTGGCTGTTTTGCCCAAAAGCTGTTTGACGCGCTCAGGGTCATCAAGCCCTGGAAGCTGGACAACAATGCGGTCATCCCCTTGGCGTTGGATAATAGGTTCGTTCGTGCCCGTTTCATCAATACGGCGGCGGACAATTTCCAAAGACTGGCCAATCACCTCATCCTTGATTTGTTTTACTGCCAGCTCAGGATATGTGGCTTCAACAACATCCTCTTTCACAGCAATGCTCATTGTATTGTCAATTGAACGTATCGCCTTTTCAATGGCAGGCGCGTCAGTCGCATCGCGTAAAGACACGCGAACGCCTGCCCCATCCGCCATCGTTGCAAGACGTTTATACCCTAATTTTTCTTCCCTTAAAGCGGGACGAAGGCTGGACACCAAATCATCCGAGCGTTGTTTGATGACTGAAGCCAAATCCACCTGCAAAAGAATGTGTGACCCGCCTTGCAAGTCCAATCCCAAATTCACAGTTTTATGCGGCATCCACGATGGCAGCTTTGACAAAAAAGCCTCTTCGTTTTTGGGGAGAAGATTGGGCGCGCTGAACAATATGGCGAACAGCACCACGCCCATAATCATAATACGTTTCCAAAGCGGGATTTGAACCATAAGGTAATAACTTCTTTTTAAATGCTTACTTGTTGTTTGTGTTGGCGGCTGTTTTGTCAGCTTTGGTTTGAATCATGGAGCGCACAGAAGTCACCTTCAAGCCATTGCCCAAATCAACAACCACTTCATCCTTATCGATTATTTTATCCAGCGTGCCAATCAACCCGCCTGCGGTCACAACCTTGTCCCCTACTTTCAGGCCATCAATCATCTCTTTATGTTCTTTAAAGCGTTTTTGCTGGGGACGGATCAAAAGGATGTAAAACATCACAACCAAAAGAACAATCATACCAACATTTTGAAGAAGGATGTTTGTTGTGTCGGGCGGTGTTATAGCACCTGCATCCATGGATGGCGCAGCCATTTCCGTTGTTGTTACGGGCGGTGTTTCGCTGTCTTGGGCGTGGGCTTGTGATATCAGCATGTGTTCATGCTCCTTTTGCTTGGTAAATTATTGGAAATTATGTATCGGGGGACTATAACGCCCTATGTACCAAAGGCAAGCGTGAAAAGTGCGACAATCAACAGCCTAAATCAGAGGGTTGTATGACGAAGTATCAAGCCTGTCTTGCGTCTGAAAAAATATTATGTCTTTTTTTTGAAGGGCGTTAAAGGTATTTGCTGGGGTCAACCGCTTGTGTGCCCTTGCGCACTTCGAAGTGGAGCTGCGGAGAATCCACGCTTCCCGTCGCCCCGACAGTGCCGATAGACTGCCCAGCCTTGACCACATCACCCTTTTTAACAAGCGTTTTGTCCATGTGGGCGTAGGCCGTCATCCACCTGTCCGCATGACGCACAAGCACAAGATTTCCGTAACCTGCCATTTCACTTCCCGTATAAGCCACCACGCCATTTTCGGCGGCGCGCACAGCCGTGCCCTTGGCGGCCTTGATGTTGATGCCATCATTGTGCAGGCCCCCCTCTTTAGGGCCATAACCGGAAATTACCTTGCCGTCGACAGGTCGCATAAACCTCCCCGTGCCAGACCTTGCAGGAATTTTGGGGGCGATAGAAGGTTGAACGGCGGCTGTTTGTTGAACGGCGGGCGGGGCTTGTGTGGCCGCTGGCTGAGGAGGAAAGACTGTGCCAGAGTTCGTCACAACTGACACAGGTGTGGCTGGCCTTGCCACTTCCACACCGCTTGGTGGTGCCAACACTTCAGATTCCACGCCCGCAATTTTCACTGGGACGGATGTTTGCTCACCCGCCTCCAAATCATTTTGAAAGGATGGTGGGGAAGCCGTCACGGCAAAATCTTTTTCCAGATCAGGTTGTGGTGATGGAAGGCGCAACACCTGCCCTTTGTTGATGATAAAAGGCTCTGAGAGAGTATTCATCTTCGCCATCTCATTCACGCTGACATTAAACAAACGCGACACGCCGTTTAAGGTGTCGCCTGTTTTTACCTTATATTCATTAGGCGGTGGCAGCTTTAAACGATACCCGTATGATAAGGTGTATGGCGCGGATAATTGATTGACCGAAATAATCTCGCGAAGCGGGAGATTATATTTTTTGGATACCGTATAGACCGTGTCGCCTTCCAGCACAGTGTGCATGCCCGTACTGCCACCGCCCGCCTGCGCCCCATAATTCACAACCTCGACAGGTTTTTGGGTGCCTGTGGGCGTCAGGCAAGACGTCAGCATCAGAGCCGCGGCAATGGCAGTGATTTTTTTCATCACGCCGCCACCACTTTCTTTATCCCCGCGACATCGGGCAGCAGTGGGACAAAACGCACAGGCATAATGTTACGAATGGAATATGTATCATCTGATTCTTTTTGATACCGTTTAAGCATCTGCTCCCCTGGTGAGCCGATGGGGATGACCATCACACCGCCAATGCAAAGCTGTTCAATCAAAGCTGGCGGCGGCGCTTCACGCGCGGCGCAGGTGACAATCACCCGATCAAACGGGTGTTGGTCAATGCCATGTATTTTTGGCCATCCCCGCATCCCGTCCGCGCAAATGGTTGTGATATTGGCGAGTTTTAAATCTTTGAACATCTTCTCCGCCTCTTCTAAAAGCGGCTTATGCCGTTCAATCGTGTACACACGGCGGCAAAGTTTGGACAAAATAGCGGCCTGATACCCAGACCCCGTCCCTATCTCTAAAACCTTATGACGGTCGGTTAAGTTTAATTCTTGGGTCATGGTGGCCACGACAGATGGCTGTGATATCGTCTGCCCTTCACCAATCGGCAGGGCAATGTCATCCCAGCTTTCCGTTTGCAACGCGCCATGCGATATAAATTTTTCACGCGGAATGGATTCTATTGCGGCCAAAACACGCTCATCTGTAATGCCCGCGCTTTCACGCAGAATTTTCAAAAGCAGTTTCTTCTTGTCGCTGTAATTGGTCACTGGAAATCCTTGGGCGTGGTTATAACAAATCACCTATGTCATTGTGATTCAAACGGCCCCTAGACTCAACCTTTATATATGCTTTATTTTATCGGCAGGATTTTCTCCAAGCCGCCCATATATGGTTTTAGGACAGTTGGAACAAACACGCCGCCATCGGTGGGGTCATAATAATTTTCCAGAACAGCAATAAGCGCGCGGCCAACGGCCAAACCAGACCCGTTGAGCGTGTGAACAAACACGGTGTTCTTCTCACCCTTTGGCCGATAACGCGCATTCATACGGCGCGCTTGGAAATCTTGGCAGTTTGAACAGCTTGAAATTTCCCTGTATCTGTTCTGCCCTGGCAACCAGACCTCGATGTCGTAGGTTTTATAAGACGTAAACCCCGCATCGCCCGTGCAAAGCACGATGGTACGGTATGGAATTTCCAGCTTTTTTAAAATATTTTCGGCGCATTGCGTCATGCGCTGATGCTCGGCCTCACTGTCCTCTGGCTTGGTAATCGACACCATCTCCACCTTGTAAAACTGGTGCTGGCGGATCATGCCTTTTGTGTCTTTGCCCGCCGCACCCGCTTCTTGACGGAAACATGGGGTGAAAGCCGTGTAGCGACGCGGCAGGCTATCTTCATCCACAATTTCTTCCGCTACAATATTGGTCAACGGCACTTCGGCGGTGGGGACTAACCAATCACCACGTGTTGTTTGAAACTGATCATCTTTAAATTTTGGCAACTGCCCCGTGCCAAACATGGTTTTGTCATTGACCAAAATGGGTGGTGATACTTCGGTATAGCCATGCTCAGTCGTATGCGTATCCAGCATAAATTGCGCAAGCGCGCGTTCCAGCCGCGCCAGCCCCGAGTGCATCAACACAAAGCGAGAGCCTGACATTTTGGCAGCCGTTTCAAAATCCATCATGCCGAGTGCTTCACCAATATCGGTATGGTCTTTGGCATCAGAATTATTGCGTTTAGGCTCCAGCGCAGATTTGCGCACCTCAACATTTTGTTCTTCCCCATCGCCATCGGGAATGTCGAGGGCTTGGACATTGGGCAAAGAGGATAAAATGGTGTTTAGCTCATCGGCCAAAATCCGTTCTTTTTCTTCCAAATCCGTCATTTTATCTTTGATGGTGTTGACCTCATCCATAAGCGCGCCAGCGTCACCACCTTTTGACTTGATTTGACCAATTTCCTTGGATTTTTCATTGCGCGTGGTTTGAAGTGTTTGCAGGTCTGTCTGCACCCCGCGCCGCGCTTCATCCAGCTTTAAAATAGCCGTGCTTTGTGCGGGCAGTTTGCGGCGCGCCATGGCTTTGTCAAAGGTGGCAGGGTCTTGTCGGATGGCTTTAATGTCGTGCATGTAAAATTCCTGTAGAGTTTGGCAACAATTATATGTCATTCTAAAGGAGCGAAGTGACTGAAGAATCTCAAACTTTTTTAAAAAAATATGAGAACCTTCGCTTGCGCCCAGAATGACAACCGATAGTATAGTTATGGACTATATAAAGAAATGAAGCCAATACACAAGAAATCAGTTGCAGGAATTTACACGCTTTTGACCCCCGAAAGCGCCCTGCCCCTTGTGTTTGACTCCCCCCATAGCGGCACGATATATCCCGCAGACTTTGACTATGCCTGTGACTTTCCCACGCTGGAAAAGTCTGAGGACAAGTATGTGGATGAGTTGTTTTTCGCAGCGCCCAAGCTGGGCGCGCCCTTGCTTTGCGCCGAATTTCCCCGCTCTTACATTGACGTTAACCGCTGTGAAAAAGACATTGATGTGGATTTGCTTGAGGATATATGGCCGGAAGGCATTGAGGCCACGTCAAGGTCACATGCTGGCATAGGCCTTATTCGCCGTCTGGTAAAGCCTGGTGTGCCTCTTTACAGCCGCCGCCTGAAGTCATCCGAAGTTCGCCATCGCATCGAAACATATTACCGCCCCTATCATGCCGCCCTCGAAGACCTGATTGAAACGGCGCATTACAGGTTCGGCCAAGTTTGGCATATTAACTGCCATTCCATGCCGACCCATGAAGCGCAGTCTTTTCGCGTCAACCCTTTAAAAGCCGTCGATATCGTTTTGGGAGATCGGGATGGCACAACGTGTGACAAGCATTTTATCCATGAAACGCGCGCATTTCTGCGGGGCTTGGGGTACAGCGTCGCCATCAATGACCCGTATAAGGGGGTTGAGCTGGTGCGTCGATATTCAAACCCGGCCACGGGTCGCCATTCATTACAAATAGAAATCGCCCGCTCTGTCTACCTGAATGAAAAAACTTACGAAAAATCTTCGGGGTTTAAAGAAACGCGGGACAACATGGAACATCTGATACGCTTTTGCGCGGATTATGTTCAAAACCAGACATCAATACCTATCGCAGCGGATTAGGCTCAAGAAGCAAAAACGCTTTCAAATTCTTCTTTCAAAATGTCATTGAACGCCTTGTTATAAAATAATTTATTTAAATCCCGCAATGATGTCACGCCATACTCTTTGATACCGCACGGGACAATGCCATTAAAATGGGTTAGATCGGGGTTTAGGTTTATAGATATTCCGTGATATGTCACCCAATGGCGGATACGCACGCCAATCGCGGCTATTTTCTTTTCGCCGTTTGGCGTTACCACCCAAATCCCGACACGCCCTTCCCTGCGCTCGCCCTTGACATCAAAATGCGCCAAGGTGCGAATAATGACTTCCTCTAAATCACAAACATATTGTTTTATATCAGGAACTTTCTGCCTTTTTTTTAAATTAAGCATCACATAGGCGATGCGTTGACCTGGCCCATGATAAGTATGCTCACCGCCCCGCCCTGTCGGAAACACAGGGAAACGGGCGTCGAGCAAATCCTCCTCTTTCGCGCTTGTGCCTGCCGTGTAGAGCGGCGGATGCTCCAAAAGCCAGACGCACTCATCTGTGTGGCCCTCACGGATGTCGGCGACGCGCTCTTCCATAAAGGAAACAGCGTCAGGATAGTCCACGGGCGCATCTGATATTTTCCATTCCATGATGATGCTTTTAATCCATTCCATCTGGTCTGTAAAACATCCGTTGACGCCCGCGGCGGCATTCTCTAAATATCTTGCACCGCAGTACAGTCTAGGGCTTGCCCTAAACCCTGTGGTTTGATAGGAAACCTCTGTCTTTAAAGATAAATCCGCGGCCATGGCGGAATTGGTAGACGCGCAGCGTTGAGGTCGCTGTGGGAGAAATCCCGTGGAAGTTCGAGTCTTCTTGGCCGCACCAACCTTCGCGGTGAGTGTTTTATAAAGCGCGTAACCAGATGGTTGTCATTCAACTTCTTATCAAAGGTTTTCATATCCATGTCTGATGACAACGATCTTCGCGAAGCGGCTCTTGCCTATCACAAATATCCAAAGCCAGGGAAAATCTCGATAAAACCCACGACCTCCCTGACGACGCAGCGCGACCTTGCGCTGGCCTATTCTCCTGGTGTTGCCATACCCTGTCTGGAAATTGAAAAAGACCCCCTAAAGGCGCTTGATTATACATCGCGCGGCAACATCGTGGCTGTTATCACCAACGGAACTGCCGTCTTGGGCCTTGGCAATATCGGCGCGCTGGCATCAAAGCCTGTGATGGAGGGAAAATGCGTCCTCTTTAAAAAATTCGCTGACATTGATGCGTTTGACATTGAAATCGACGAACTTGATGTTAACGCTTTTATCGACACTGTTGCGCGCCTTGAACCATCCTTTGGCGGCATCAACCTAGAAGACATCAAAGCACCAGAGTGTTTTGAAATTGAAACGCGCCTGCGTGAGCGTATGAAAATCCCCGTTTTCCATGATGACCAGCATGGAACAGCCATCATCGTTGCCGCCGCCATGCTAAACTGGCTGGAACTGATGAACAAAAAGATAACAGATGTAAAACTGGTGGCAAATGGCGCGGGCGCGGCCTCCTTGGCGTGCTTAAATCTATTGGTCAGCCTTGGCATGCCCAAAGATAATATCATAGTCTGCGATAGAAACGGCGTGGTTTACAAAGGCCGCAAAGAAGGCATGGACAAATATAAAGAAGCCTTCGCCAACGACACCAACGCGCGTGAATTGGAAGATGCCCTAGAAGGCGCAAACATATTTCTGGGGCTTTCTGCTGCGAATGTTTTGACGGCAGAAAAAGTTAAAAAAATGGGCGATGCGCCGCTTATCATGGCACTGGCAAACCCGACACCAGAAATTATGCCCGATGAAGCCCGCAAAGGAAAACCTGATGCTATCATCTGCACAGGGCGATCAGACTTCCCCAACCAGGTGAACAATGTGTTGTGCTTCCCGTTCTTGTTCCGAGGCGCGCTTGATGTGGGTGCCACAGCGATTAACGAAGAAATGAAAATTGCATGCGTGCGTGCCATTGCCGCGCTTGCGCGGCGTGAGCCCACCGATGAAGTCATCGCCGCCTACGCTGGTGAATCTTTGGAATTTGGCCCGACTTACATGATTCCAAAACCTTTTGATCCGCGTTTGATTACTGAACTACCCATCGCCGTGGCAAAAGCCGCGATGGAATCTGGCGTGGCTGTACGCCCCATAAAAGACTGGGAAGCCTACCGCGAAAAACTACAGCAAACCTTTGCCCGCACCACCACTGTTATGCGCCCTATCTTTGGTCAGGCCAAAAACAACCCAAAAAGAATTGTTTACTGTGAGGGTGAAGAAGACCACGTGCTTCGCGCCATTCAAATGGTTTTGGATGAAAACATTGCAAAACCTATTATCATTGGCCGCCGTGAGGTTGTCACAACACGCATAAAACGCCTCCGCCTTCGTATGGTTGAGGGGCAGGATTTTGAACTGGTCGATCCACAAGATGACCCACGCTATAAATCATACTGGGAAGCCTATGCCCGCATCATGGAACGCAAGGGCGTGACGCAAGCCGTTGCCAAGCTGAACGTGCGCACCTCCCCCACGCTTATCGGCGCGCTTATGGTGCATTTGGGACAGGCGGATGCTATTATCTGCGGTACGATTGGTGACTTCCCCGCACACATGAAACATGTTGTTGACGTTATCGGCCTAAAGCCTGGCGTTGAAACCGCCGCCGCGCTACGTGCCATCATGGTTCCAAAAGGCATCTACTTTGTTTGCGATACGCACGTCAACCCCAACCCCAGCGTTGCGCAAGTGTCAGAAATGACCATGCTGGCCGTGGATGAAATTCGCCGTTTTGGCATTATCCCAAAGGTTGCCCTGTTGTCCCATTCAAACTTTGGTTCTCATGATGATGAAAGCGCCTATAAAATGCGCGCCGCTGTGCTGGATTTAAAACAGCGCGCCCCTGATTTGGAAATTGATGGCGAAATGCACGCCGACACGGCCCTGTCAGAAACCGTTCGCAAGACTCTTATGCCCAGCTCCACATTAAAGAGCGATGCAAACCTTTTGATAATGCCCAATATTGAATCCGCCAATATTTCCTTTAATCTCCTGAAAGTTCTTGGGGAAGGAACGCCGATTGGCCCTGTTCTTTTGGGCGTTTCCAAGCCATCCTACATTTTAACACCTGCGGTGACTGCGCGGGGAATTATGAACGTCACCGCACTCGCCTGCGTAGCCGCCCAAGTTGAAGAAAAAAGCAAATAGAAACAACCATGCCTGAGGATTGCCATGAACGATACGCCGCAATCTCTTTTAGAAGAAAGAGCGCATGAAAGCACGGCAGAGTTGCTTGAAGAAGTCAATGAGGATGGCTTTTCTTTAAGTGATGATCGTATCTCACAAATTCGCGATTTTTTAGAAGAAGACAACGCGGAATCCTTAAAAGCTATTTTTGACGACATGAGCGAGGCAGAGCTTGCCGATCTCTTCCAAAAACTGGACAAGCAGGAACGTCATAATTTCCTTGAAAAATTTGCCGACGAAATAGAACCTGACTTTTATGCCCACCTTGATTATGAGCTACGCTCTGACATTCTTTCAGACATGCCGCCTGCAAAGGTCGCGCGCATTATCTCTGAGCTTGATTCCGATGATGCGCTTGACCTTATCATTGATCTTGATCCGCAGTTTCAAAAAGAAGTTTTAAAGAAACTATCCGCCAAAGATCGTATCGCGATTGAAGAAGGGTTGAATTACCCAGAAGAATCCGCTGGCCGTTTGATGCAACGCGAATATGTGGCCATTCCACAATTCTGGACGGTAGGAAAAACCATTGATTACCTTCGCGCGGCGCAAGACGAATTGCCTGATGAGTTTTATGATTTGATTGTCATTGACCCCTACTACCATGTGGTTGGTGAAATTCCGCTCAACAAGCTTGTACGCGCCAAGCGCTCTGAAAAAATAAACGACATTCGTCTTGAAGATATTCACATTATCCCCGCGACGATGGATCAGGAGGAAGTCGCCCACTTGTTCCGCCGTGAGGATCTGGGCTCTGCCCCTGTGGTGGATGAAGATGGCCGCCTTGTCGGCGTGATCACCATCGATGACATTATCGACGTTATCGACGAAGAAGCCCAAGAAGATATTTTGAAACTTGCTGGGGTGGAGGAAAGCGACTTATACCGCGCTGTGCTCTCCACCAGCTATTCGCGCTCCCGATGGCTTTTTGTAAATCTTATTACATGCTTTATGGCGGCTGGCGTCGTGTCCCTTTTTGGCGCAACCATTGAAAAGGTTGTCGCACTGGCTGCGCTCATGCCTATTGTAGCAGGCATGGGCGGAAACGCTGGCACACAAACACTCACCGTAGCCGTGCGTGCCATTGCCATGCGTGAGCTAACTGCCACCAACGCATCCCGCGCTATTTTTAAAGAAGGATTTGTGGGTTTGTTAAACGGGTGTTTCTTTGCCATTTTGGTAGGCGTCATTGCGACATTCTGGTTTCATAGCCCTGTGCTAGGCGGCGTCATTGCCATGGCCATGGTCATAAACCTTATTTTCGCGGGCGTCTTTGGCGCGGTCATTCCCATTATGCTCGACAAATATGATCTCGATCCAGCCATCTCCTCGTCCATCTTTTTGACAACTGTAACGGACACAGTCGGGTTTTTCGTCTTTTTGGGCCTTGCCGCTATCTTTTTGGTTTAAACTTTTGGAACCATTACGCAGCTAAACTTCCCGCCTTGGCAAAGATTGTCAGATGGATCCTCTAAATCTAGTAACAATCTTCCAACAACGTCATGGCAAATAAAATAAGCGCAAAGTGAGGTGGTTACCAAATTCAGCACGTCTTCTTGGGTTTCTGGTGGACTTCCAAGCCAGATTGAAAAATCTTTTACATCTGGCGAGGTAATACAATATTTCCCATCATCGGAACACGATGCTTCAAAAGAAATTTTAATTGAGCTTGTCATTTTTACACACTTTAATATTTTTCAATGTCTTGAGTATCACAAATTATGTATATATGTAAATAAAATCTTCTAATCAATATCTTCAAAAAGTTAGAAAAAAACCAATAAATGCTATACAAGCAAGCAGATGCAACATTATTTAACCATTTTTTGACAATAGAAACTCCATGGCCAAACCTTACAAAAAGAAATCAAAAGCAAACGACGAAAGTTTCATGGGCGGATTTGTAAAAGGCACAGTTAAGTGGGCGTTTGTTTTGGGGCTTTGGGCTGCGCTGGCACTGGGCCTAGTGTTGGCATGGTTTGCAAAAGACCTCCCTG
>CAUJHK010000075.1 GCA_963204715.1 Pseudomonadota bacterium
CACTTGCCAATACCATCTCGCTTGCCGCCAGCTCCACTGTTTCTGGTGCATCAGACCTCACCTTCAACGGCCTTGTCACAAACACCTTCGCAGGCAACCCCACTTTAACCATCAACAACTCTGGCCTTACCAGCTTTGGCAATATCAACCTCTCCAACTCCGCCACCAGCAGAACTCTAACCCTTGCGGGCACAGGAAACACCACCATCAATGGTGTCATCGCAAACGGCAGCACCTCTACTGCTGGCGCCGTGGTCAACAGCAATAGCGGCACGCTCACCTTGAATGGTGCGAACACGTATGGCGGTGATACAACCTTGAATGCGGGCACGTTGCGCTATGGCGCCAACAACGCCATCGCCGCGGGCAATGTTATTGTCAATGATGGCGCAACCTATGATTTGAACGGCTTCTCCGATACCATCGGTGCCCTCACCGTCAATAGCGGTGCTACAGGCGGCAGTGTCTCCACTGGCGCAGGTACACTCACACTGGGTGGCAATATCTCCTCCACAGGCGGAGCATCCAACGCCTCCATCGCAGGCAACCTTAACCTTGGCTCTGCGGGCCGTACCATCACCACCACCAACGCTGCCGATGGCCTGACCATCTCCGCCATTATCGCAGGCGCGCAAGCCCTGACCAAAGCAGGTGCAGGAACACTCACCTTAAGCGGCGCGAACAGCTATAGCGGTGCAACCTTATTAAGCGCAGGAACGATTGATGCTGCCGCTAACAATATTTTTAGCGCGAGCACAGACCTTACACTTTCTGCCAGCACAATTTTAAACATGAACGGGTTTAGCACTGGTGCAAATTCTATCAATGCTTCAGGAGATGTTAATCTTGGCACTGGAAGCACTATCACAACAGCTGGAAGCCAAATCTATTCTGGCGTCGTGACCGGAAACAACGCAACGTTGAACAGTTCAGCAGGCGGAAACATAGCGGCCAACAATGTTTTGAATGATTTCACAGGCGATCTATCAGGCTCTACGACAGGTACGTTTAACGCACGTGATGCAAATGCCCTTGCGCTTGGAAATATCTCTGCCTCAAGCATCGATCTTCGTTCGCTTGCTGGAAACCTCACACTGAACGGCGTGTTGAGTGCATCAAGCGCGGTAGGGACGTCTGTCAGTCTTGTTTCCAGCAATAACTTTATCAACAATACCGGGGCGGGTGCTATAAGCACCGCGGGCGCAGCACGCTGGCTGGTTTATTCAACGTCACCGCTTAGTGATACACTTGGTGGCCTGACAAGGAACTTTAAACAATATAATTCCGTATTGGGCGACACCATACTTGGAAGCGGAAATGGTTCTATCTATAGCATCGCACCATCCGTCACTTTTGGCCTGACGGGGACTGTTTCAAAACCTTTTGATGGCACGACGACAGCAACTTTGACTGCAGGGAACTACATAACAACAAGTGGTGAAATTGATGGCGACGTTGTCACCAGCAACCAGCCCTCTTCTGGCACTTATGACACGTCTGCCTTTGGTACAGGAAAAACCGTGACCGTGACGGGCGTGTCTGTAGCAAGCGCGGCAAATGGTGCCACGACAGTGTATGGTTATGGGCTTACCTCAACAAGCGCAGCTGCCCCTGTGGGGACCATTACGTCAGTGGTTGTGCCTCCACCGCCATCATCAGGGGGTGGTAGCTCGGCTGCGGCTTCTTCGGCATCTATGGTTGCATCAGCCATAACGCAAGCCCTTGATCCAGTTTTTGACACCTATGTTACGGGCTTTAAGCCAAGCGCGCCTGCGCCTAGCACCCTTGCCTATAGTTTGATGGCCTCTTTGGAGCAGCAACTTTACCAGCTTACCTATCCACATGACCTATTTACGCCCGCATATTCGGACTATCTGACCCACATCATCAGAAATGACAATCCTTCCCTTTACAAGACCAACAATGAGGATAGTCCTGCCGTCTCAGAAGAAGATTATGTCTTTTATTTTAATGATGAAAAACGCATAAAGCGCAAATTTATTCAATAATATTATAGATTTAGCCTATGTGGTGGATTGACACAGACTCCCCTCTTACATACCATTTACGTATGTGCAAAGCCTATAAAAAAATGGGCTGTTTTTTCGCGCTTACATTCGTGGCTATGAATGTGGCATCACAATCCTTTGGGCAAACACCAAACATAGGCGATGCCTTGAGGCAGACAGAGCCACCAAAAACATCAACTCGCTCTACACAAGAACTGCCCATCCAAACAAATCAGCCACAAGGTGAAATGCCGAAGGCAGATGGAGAAGAAACTATTTTTGTAAATAGATTTGTTTTTACAGACAATAAATCAATAGCATCAGACCAGCTTGAAGAAATAACCGCAAAATTTTTGAATAAAGATTTGTCATTGTCGCAAATACAGTTCGTTGCAGATATTGTTACCCAATATTACAGACAAAACGGATATTTTCTTGCCCGCGCCATTTTGCCCCCGCAAGATGTTGTTGATGGCGTCGTAACAGTTAAACTCATTGAGGGAACACTGGGTGAATTGCGTACAACCAACAATTCCCTGGTCAAAGACAGCGTTGTAGAAGATGTTATGGGAGCTATCGGGAAAAACTCATCGCTAAACTTATATTCTCTGGAGCGCAGACTTTTAATAGTGAACAATCTTCCAGGGGCGACGATAAAAGACGCTCAGGTTTCTGCAGGACAAAGGCCCGAAACAACCGACCTGGTTGTTACCATAGACAAAACTCCGCGCATCAATGGCTTTGTTGTCGCAGATAATTATGGTTCAAATTACATTGGCCGCCACCGCTTAAGCGCGGGGGTAGATATTAATTCTCCTTTTGGGCTTGGTGATAAAATCTCCCTAGGCGGGCTTATCTCCGAAGGACAATATTTAAAAAATTATCGAGCCTCCTATTCCTCTCTACTCCCCCCTTCAGGATTAACGGGACAAATCAGCGCGTCCCGTACCAGCTATGAATTGGGTGATAGCTTTGATTCACTTGATGCTGTAGGAACCGCCGACATATATGAAGCAGGGATATCATATCCCTTTATATTCACACGAGATTTTATACTGACTGGTGGGCTTGGCTTTGCCCACAAAGACTTGCAGGACGAGATTCACTCCACCAGCACATCGGTGCCAAAATCTATAAATTCAATCTCACCTAACATCGGGGTTTCATTCAAGAACAACATGCTAGGATTCGAGGGGCACAGCACACTGGATGCCAGCATTACAATTGGCCACCTTGATATTGAAGAATCTACGGCGGCGGCACTGGATGCCTCTGGCGCAAGAACTGAAGGTGATTTTGTAAAAACAAACTTTCACGGGATCCATCAAATCCAATTTAACAAAGACTGGAGCGCCTCCTTTTCCTTGGCAGGCCAAAACGCTTACGGCAAAAATCTGGATGGCGTGGAAGATATGTCTATTGCTGGTATGAGCGGTGTGAGGGCCTACCCTTCTGACGAGTTTTCAGCAGAGAATGCTTACGTTGCCTCCACCGAGTTTTTGTATGCACTGCCAACAACACAGCCAGACCTGTCTTTGCGCATGGGACCTTTTGCGGACATAGGGTATGCGCATGTTGAAAACAAAATCGGTGCCAATTCGTCACGGACACTTTCTGATGTTGGCCTTGGAGCATACGCAAACTATGAAAATTTTTTCTTAAATGCCAAAGTCGCCCATGCGATGACGAGCGAGGCTGAGTCAGACTCCGTTCCTGATACGCGGTTTTACTTTCAAACTGGCGTTAAGTTTTAAACAATATTCTTTTTCTCTTTTGCAACAGAGAACACAAGAACCGCCACAAAGACCACAAGCGCAACAGCAGAAGCCTGCATCGTGCCTAAATCAAGTCCGCCCTTTTCAAGCGGTTTGGTTAGAAAGTCACCAAACGTCGCGCCAAAAGGACGCGTGAATACAAAAGCAATCCA
>CAUJHK010000076.1 GCA_963204715.1 Pseudomonadota bacterium
TGCTGCTATCTCGCAAGTCATAGAAGACATTGTCAATGAACTGATAGAAGCCAGCGTATCAAAGCTGGACAGAATACCCGACGAAGCGGCTTAAAGGGCATTTAAAATCTATTATGGATGATGATATAAAAAAAACTTCTAACCTTTCTTCTGACCAAGACGTGCAAGACATATTGGCGCAAGAAGACGTGGCGCTGGATGACGTTTTAAAAACCCAAGCCAGAAAACCGCAAGATGAAGTCGCGCTTCAGAAAAAGAAAAAATTTATAAAATATGGCTCCATAGGCGGCGCATGTTTGTTTGTCTTGTTTTTGCTTTTCTCGTGTCAGCCCAGCAAAGGCCCTATGGAATATGGGGTTTGTTCTGTCTTCTTGGAAATGAACACGCCCTATCCTCACACGCTGAACTACACCGCCGTTGAAGGGTCTGCGACAGTTATTAGAATTTACTACACAAGCGTTGATCCCTTTGGCCAGTACAAAGAAGAAATGATCGAATGTAAATACAGGTCTGATAAATGGGAGCTGGCGGAAATTAATAAGAATCGCCGCCCCATAGACCCTCAAGAGGTTAAGAAGTTTAACAGGCTTATTCCCAGCATTGTTGAAAGCGATCCATACCGTGTGATGCCGCCAAACTGGGAAAACCCGCTGACACGCTGATCTATTTCAGGGCAGATTTTCCCATCGCCTGATGCATAAAAAAGCGGCGTACCTTTGGCAGTTTTTGTACCAACTTGAGGCCCAATGTTCTGGCGATGCGCACAGAAGTGGAGTTGTTGGAGAAAAGTCCGTTTAAAAGGTCTGTCGCACCCGCCATCAAAGAATTGTCCAAACGACGCAGATGTTCATATTGCTTGAGCATTTTTTCATCACCATAGTCCTGTTGTTTTTCTTTGGCGGCTATCAAAAGAGATGCCAGCGCGTCAATATCCCGCAGCCCCAGATTCAAACCCTGCCCTGCAATAGGGTGTATACCATGTGCGGCATCCGCAACCAAAGCCATCCGCGGTGCGGTATAGGATTGCGCATGCAGTAGCGTAAGTGGGTATGAAAAGCGTGTCCCTGCTTGCTCCACACGCCCGTAAGATGCGGGGAATCTTTCCTGCAAGGCTGCATTGAATGTTTTTTCATCCCACTCAAGGCAGGAATCTTTTTTGGCGCTGTGCTGTGTCCAGACGATAGAAGAGCGGTGGTTGCCGTTTGCGTCATCTGGCAGTGGCAGAATCGCAAAAGGGCCTTCTTGCCTGAAATCCTCTATCGCTATGTTGTTATGCGGATGTTCATGTCTGACAATGCAGACAACCGCTTTCTGGTTAAAATCCTTGTTTCGTGTGGGTATGCCCGCCCATTGCCTTGTGAAAGACTTTCGGCCATCCGCACCAACCACAAGGCGCGACTTTATAGTTCTGCCATCTTCCAAAGTGCTGATAATTCGATCTTCCAAAAGCTGGTAGTCGGTGATGCGGGCAGGGGCTATATGGTGACAGGACGGAAATGTTTTTAACGCATCAAACAAAGCACGACGTAAGTCACGGTTTTCAACAACCCACCCAAGGCTTTGGGTGCTGACGTCTGTTGCTAGAAAATCCAGCAAAGTGGGAGATCCCGTTTCCACAACCTGAATGGTTTTGATGGGGCAGGCTTTTTCCTCTATTGTCTTCCACAGGCTGGCGCGCTGCATAATGATGGACGATCCGTAAGATATGGCCAGCGTGCGCCCGTCGAATGATTTTTTTTCAATGTCTTCAGGGTTGTCCATGTCAACGCAGGTGACATCAATGCCAGCTTTGCCAAGCATCGCTGCCAGCGCGCACCCCGAAGGCCCGCCGCCTGCAATCAGAATATCTGTATTTATAACGGTGCTTTTGTTTTTGCGCATAGCTTCATTGTATAGCCCCAGCTTTTCGCAATGACAAGGTTGGGCCAGAAAAAGGGGGCCATAAAGGCCCCCGTCGAGTTTTTTTACCAGGGAGGTAAAATCAGTTGAAGATGATTCCGTAATTGGTAATACCAAGCGTGTTCTGTACCGCCATAATCACCGCACCAAGGTTGATGGCCAGCGCGCCGCCAATCAGGTGGGTAATGCCCGCCATCATGGACGCTTGTGAGTTTCCTTCCGCCACGCCGCGCACGATAAACAACCCGCGCACAACAGATATCCAGCCAATAATAACGGCAAAGCCAATAATGGCTGAAATCACGGCATGGACATGAGTAACAGATGTCCCAAGGCCTGCTGTGTATTGCAATGTGCCTTGTGGCGTGATGGTGGTGTTACCAAACAATGTTCCATTCAAAAAGGTGACGATGGAGTTGATGGAAAACAGGGCGCCAGCAATCATAAACGTGGTGAATGTGCCTATGCCTGTAGGGCCGCGCGGGCCTTCTTGTTCAGATTTCAAGAGGCGTGAAATGCCTATAAAAACAAAAACGAAAGCCGCTAGCCATGCAACCCAGCTCGCCGCGAAAATAGTCGGGCTCATCAGATTGCCAACAAGCTGGACAATCATGGCATCAAGACCAGAGCCCCCTGCCGTATGTGCAACGTTACCGCCGCTTGTGGTGTATGAGGCTCCAGGGCCTTGAATGGTGGTAATAACAGCATCCACGATCATGGGGGTGGCCAAAAACGCACCGCCTGCCAAAAATCGTTTTATGGGGTCCCATATAGGGACAGAGTTGGGATTTTCAACATGGTCGCGCAGTTTCATAATGGCCAAAAATCCGCAGATAAGCCCGCACGTATAGGCAAGGCCAGCAAAAATACCAGGCAGGGTGGATGTTCCGTTCAAAAAGTTACACACCATGCCGCCCAGCGTCCCAGCGGTGCATGACCCCCCCGTCGCAGGTGTCGGTGCGGCTTGTGCAAAAGCCTGCGCGGGTATCATAACCCACAGGGCGACCATGGCCCAGACGCCAGTCCGCATAATGGAAAATCCTGTATCATTGTCTTTAATCTTGTTCATAGATGTCCTTACCCCATATCTACACTTCAAAGTATATCATAGAGGCTTAATAAAATGGAAATTTGCCACTATCGAGCAAAAAAACCGTAAAAACTGTTGTTTTTCAATGTGTTATTTATGCAACGGGGGCGTCAACCTTGACGGACAAATCCGTGGCGATGGGCTCATCATCCACCATGCGGATCATTCCGCCGGGTTCGACTGCAAAATTGGCAATAAACAAAGCGTTGGAGTAATAAACCACGGCATCGCACATAAAGTTGCCCGTTTCGCTTTTGCCTTCATAGGAGGCGGGGCGGATGGTGCCTTCAATGACCGAGCGGGTACGATCATCAATATTTTTGGGCATATAGGGGTCATCCATGCTTTCCGCAATCAGGAAAGGCCCATCTTCTCCGCGCACAAAAAAGCAGAAAAACTTTAAGTATTCCAATACGTTATCATCTGTAATTTTAACAGGTGCCTTGGCATTGACCTCATGAATAGGGGGTGATGTGCCATTGAGCCAGTAAAGGTTGCCTTGGTCTGTCAGGTAGTAAATATAAAGGTTTGCTGGTGTCCAGGCGGGGTCTTTGACGCGGATCATGGCAACCTGATCATAAAAGGGTAGCATGCGGTAGTCCACTTTGGTCGTGGCCGCGCTTACTTTATATTTTCCGCCAATGGGGTTGACCTGATCCAGAAATCCAGCCAATTCATCCCCTTCAACGGGTGTCCATTTGTTGTCTATATACATGGGTAAAAATACCTGCGAAATTGCGTCAAAGTCTATGGTTACAGCCAATAGGATAAAGCCTTAAGTGCCTGAAATCAATGCCTGTCTTATTGGCACTATGGCCGCATAAAAATTAAATCGCAAGAAAAATTGACATCGGGGTCATTACGGGTTAAAACAACGTCCGAAATTACACAAAATAAAGAAAAAATAAGGTTTACCCATGAAACGCACATATCAACCAAGCCAACTTGTTCGCAAACGCCGCCATGGTTTTCGCGCCCGTATGGCAACTGTCGATGGCCGTCAGGTTTTGGCACGTCGTCGCGCAAAAGGCCGCAAGCGTCTTTGCGCTTAGTTTTTGGCCCTTGCGACGTTAGGCCAATTTGAAAAGGGTCTAATGGAATGAAAGCCACCAAATCAGATCTTCAAAAAATAGACCGCCTTCAAAAGCGGTCTGATTTTTTATTGTTGAACACGCACGCCACAAAGTGGGTTTCAAAAAGCATGATTGTGCTTGCACTGGACAACCAGCTTGGCCATCCTCGCTATGGCATTACAGTCACCAAAAAGCTTGAAAAAACATCGGTGGGGCGCAACCGCATGAAAAGAAGGTTGCGCAACATAGCGGCTGAACATTTAAGCGCACATGCGCATCTCTCTAAAGACTATGTGCTGATAGCGCGTAGCGGCGTGGCCACAAAGCCTTATGAGGATTTGTCACGTGAATTTCTATGGTGTCTGGAAAAGCTTGGCCATGTGGGCAATTGATCTTCCCAAAAATCTACTCAAACTCCTTATCCGTGGTTATGGCTATGTGCTCTCACCCTGGCTGGGCGTGAACAAGTGCCGCTTTTGCCCTACCTGTTCGCACTATGCCCTTGAGGCGCTGGACAGGCATGGGGCTATAAAAGGCAGTGTTCTGGCCCTTAAACGTCTTATGAAATGCCACCCATGGTATAAAGGCGGGATGATAGATGAAGTGCCATCGAGCATTGATTGGAAAGGTATCATGGGCTATAACTCGGCCTGCAAAAGCAAGGACATGCCTGACTAAAGGCAGCTCTTTGCATGGATTATAATTTTTAAAAAAGAAACAAGCATGCAAAACAACAATCAAATGCACCCGCAAGATATGCGAA
This sequence comes from Pseudomonadota bacterium, assembly GCA_963204715.1. Classification (GTDB taxonomy): domain Bacteria; phylum Pseudomonadota; class Alphaproteobacteria; order Micavibrionales; family Micavibrionaceae; genus Micavibrio_A. The sequence goes on from CAUJHK010000076.1 coordinate 4,826, forward strand.
ACCTTATTCTCTTTGCGGTTTTTTCCATTGCCATGTGGCTGTCCTACGATCATTTCATCGCTCGCCCGCATGCGCTGGAATTACAAAAAACGCAGGCGGCCGTGAAAGCGGCAACCATGGCGGCAGCCCCTGCCGAAATGCTCGACACAGCCATTGTAAAACCGCGCGCGGAAATTCTTGGCGATACGGGCCGCGTTGTCATTGACACACCCTCGCTCAAGGGCTCAATCAATCTGGTCGGTGCAAGGCTGGATGATCTTGCGCTCAAAGCCTATTTCAAAACTGTTGATAAAAAAGACCCTGTGGAATTGCTCTCGCCTGCGCGCACAGCCTATCCAAGATATGTGGAAACGGGCTGGGTTACAAAATCACAAGTTTTGGGACTGCCAGATGATAAAACACAATGGTCGGTATTATCAGGCGATAAACTCACACCCCAAACGCCTGTGACGCTTTCCTACACGGCCGATGGTGTGCGCTATGAAAAGATTTTTAGTGTGGATGATGATTTTGGTTTTTCTATAGAAAACCGTATCACCAATATATCAGGCGCGGCGTTAATATTGCACCCCTACGCCCTGGTGACAGAACATGGCATGCCAGAAGATTTTAGCAATATGGGCGTGGTGCATGAGGGGCCTATAGGCTACATCGATGAAAAACTCCATGAAAGAAACTATAAATATTTTGAAAAAACACCTGAAGATATTTTGTCTGGTAAAAACGGATGGATTGGATTAACAGGAAAATACTGGCTTACCGCCCTCGCGCCTGAAGCACCTGAAGATACGCGCTTTCGCTTTATATCCTCCAAAGCCATTAGTGAAAAAACCAAAACCCGTTATCAAACAGATATTACAGGCACTGAGCATATCATCAAGACGGGGGATTCCCTGTCCTACAAGCTGCATGTTTTCTCAGGGCCCAAAAAGCTGGATATGCTTGAAAAGTATGAAAAGCAGTGGGGTATCCCGCACTTTGACTTGGCCGTGGATTTTGGCTGGTTTTATTTTTTGACCAAGCCTTTCTTTCTAATCATCAACTGGCTTTATGGCGTGGTGGGAAATTTTGGTATTGCCATTATTTTGTTCACTTGCATTTTGCGCGTGTTTATTTTCCCGCTGGCCAACACATCCTATAAATCTTTTGCCAAGTTGCGTAAAGTTTCGCCAGAGATGTATGAAATCCGTCATAAATATAAAGACGACAAGGTAAAGTTACAGCAAGAGCTGGTTGCCCTGTACCAGCGTCATAACGTCAATCCTATGGCGGGGTGCCTGCCAATCATTGTGCAAATTCCTATTTTCTTTTCTTTGTATAAGGTTTTGTCAAACACCATTGAAATGCGTCACGCCCCCTTCTTTGGATGGATTCAGGATTTGTCAGCCAAAGATCCTACCAGCATCACAAATGCCTTTGGCCTGCTTCCTTGGGATGCCCCCAATTTCCTGCATGTTGGTATCTGGCCAATTTTGATGATGCTGGGCATGATTGTGCAAAAGAATTTATCACCCCCGCCAGATGATCCTATACAGGCTCGCATCATGGGGCTTATGCCTTATATGATGACGCTTATCATGTCACGCTTTGCCAGCGGTCTGGTCATTTACTGGACTATCAACAACCTTTTGGGCATCATCCAGCAGATGATTATCATGCGCTCCATGGGTGTTCCTATCCACTTGTTCTCATCCGACAAAGACAAGAAAAAGCTGGAGCAGGAAATTAAGGAAGGGCCTTCTGTTCATCCTTCTCTTGAAATGATTGAAGAAGAGATAGAAGAAACGCTCGAGGGGCTGGATGGAAAAACCATTTCCAAACCAAAGCCCAAAAAGAAAAAGAAAAAATAATGGATGACTTTACACCAGAAGAGCTGGAAGCGGCGCGCATTATATTTGCCGGCAATTGTGATTTCATGTGGGGCTCGGCTGATTTACAACAGCTTCCCCCGCCTGATTTTACCGAAATTGCCTTTGCGGGGCGATCAAATGTCGGAAAGTCATCTCTTGTAAACGCGCTGACAGGGCGCAACACGCTGGCAAAAACATCGAACACGCCAGGGCGCACCCAGCAGCTCAATTTTTTTAATCTGGGCGGGTATGTATATCTGGTGGATATGCCAGGCTATGGTTATGCCAAGGTGTCCAAAGAACAGCGCAAAAATTGGGACAAGCTTATCTTTGAATATCTGCGCGGCCGCCCCAATTTAAAATCAGTCCTTATATTGATTGACTCGCGCCATGGCCTGAAGGAATCGGATATCCATTTGATGGATCTTTTGGATAAGGCCGCAGTGGGGTATCGCATCATTCTTACCAAGGCAGACAAATCTTCCAAAAAGCAGATAGAAGAGGTTTCAAAGTCTGTTATGGATGTTTTGAAAAAGCACCCCGCCGCCTACCCTTCTGTCTTTGTCACAAGTTCTGAAAAAAGCACAGGGCTTGAAGAATTGCGCGCTATGATTATTGCGCTAAAATAATATTGTAATAGGCAAATATTGTCGCGCCCGCGTCTGACACACAAAGGGCGGGGTAACCGTCACAGGCGGCGCAGCTTGTTGTATCCAAAACATCTCCGCCGCCGCCATCCTCTGTTGAAAGAAGGATGTTTTTAAACGTGCCTGCCAGGGCGGGAATAGTGGTGTCATCTTTAATTTTTTTGTTCAAATTCTCGCAGATGGATTGTGATATGCCATAGGCCACAAGCATTACATCGTTTTCGCTTGAAGGCGTCCACTCTATGTTGGTTTCGCCGTTGATGTACCATCCGCTTGCTGGCACTGTGGTGGCTGGAAAAATGCTTGTATCGGCAATTTGATAGCTCAAGCCGCCGCCTTGGGGGTGGAACACTTTGTCCGCGTAGGGCGCGTTGTCAAAACTGGGGCTATTGGGGTGTGAAAAGACAAGATTGGCAGAATTTGTTCCGCTCATCACCATCTGGTCAATGACGTTTTTGGCAGAACCTGTATAGGCAATCACCTTGGTTGTTAACACCTCTTTGGTTTCATAGCTTAAATCATCATTGTCCTGATCACCTTGCTGCGCAATCACCATTGTCAGGGCGGCCAGCAGTGCCAGCGCCAGAATGATATAAATCAGGGCATTTCCGTTTTGGGTTTTTGCTCTTTTGGTCTCGAAATTCATTGGAACTCACTGCAAATTATGGTTATTCTCTAACCTATCATGGATATAGCATCATTTTTACAAGAACTTGGCCTTCATCCCCTGTCTTTGGCAGTAGGGGCACTGGCGGGCACAGCCATCACAGGGCTATGGCTGGGTTTAAGCCTTGCGCGCGCGGGGCGCGATATTGCCGCGCTCGAGGCAAGGCTGGATTCTGAAAAAAATGCGATGGGAGATCATTTTAAAGCATTGGCGCAAATAGCCCTGCAATCCAACAACGAACAATTTTTGGCACTGGCGGGCGAACGGTTAAAGGCGGCGAATGAACGAGGCGCGAATGACCTTGATAAAAGAACCATTGAAATTGAAAAACTGGTCAAGCCCATTGAAAAAGAGCTGGTGCGCCTCAATACGCTATCCGAACAAATGCAAGGCACAGACAAAACTTTGCGTGAGGAATTGTTATCGCTTCAAAAAGAAACATCTAAATTATCGGGCGTTTTGCGCAACCCCTCCGCACAAGGTAAATGGGGCGAGTTTGTGCTGGAAACCATATTGGACAAAGCGCATCTAATTAAAGGCATTCATTATAATACCCAAGAACAGATTGAAGGCGGCAAAAGACCTGATGTTATCATCAATCTGCATGATGGGTTTCGAATTGCAATAGATTCAAAAGCCCCTATCAATGACTACATCAGGCGACTGGAAGATGATTTGTCGGATGAGGATTCCATGCATATTCAGGCCAACATGGCGCGCGCCGTTCGCGCCCATGTCAAAGCTTTGGGGTCAAAAACATATCAAGACAATATTTCGGGAAGTGACTTTGTTATCTTGTTCTTGCCCTCTGAAGTTGTGTTTAGCGCAACCTTGCGCTCAGACCCAGACATTGTGGATTTTGCATCTGAAAACCATGTGGTAATAGCATCGCCCACCTTGATTATATCCCTTTTGCGCGTTGTGGGCTTGTCATGGCGTCAGGTTGAAATGGCCAAAAACGCGGCGGAGATTGCAAATCTGGGTGCAGAACTTCATAAGCGGTTTTCAAAATTTCTTGATCACTTTGGGAAAATCGGCAAAAACATCAATGCGGCGCTTGTGTCTTACAATGACGCTGTAGGGTCGGCAGAACGCTCCGTTCTTCCAGCTGCTCGTAAATTTGAAAAACTAAATGCGATTGCGCCAGCCTCTCGCGTTCCTGATATGGCGGTCATTGAAAACGCGCCGCGCCGATTGCTCAGTGATATGGAAGTGCAAGACATAGACGACGACACAGATTCGAACAAGGTTATAAATGGATAAGTATGACATTATAAAAGTGCCAGACCCTGTTTTAAAGGCTACGGCAAAAGCTGTCGGCACGGTGGATGATGCGCTTCGCAAGCAATTGGATAAGATGCTTGTCACCATGTATGATGCACCGGGTATTGGCCTTGCCGCCAATCAGGTGGGCATGCTCAACCGCGTTTTGGTGATGGACATCGCGCAGCGTGAAGAAATTGATACCCGTAAACCTATTTTTATGATTAACCCTGAAATCATCTGGACATCGGATGAACCCAGCCTGTGGGAAGAGGGGTGCCTGTCTATCCCTGGTCAATATGCTGAAGTAGAACGCCCCTTAGAAGTGCGTGTGCGCTACATTGACTATCACGGCAAACAACAAGAAGATTTGTTCGAAGGGCTTGGCTCGCATTGTGTTCAACATGAAATTGATCATCTGAACGGTGTTTTGTTTATCGACCATATCTCAAGCCTTAAAAGAAACATGATTTTAAAAAAAATAAAAAAGCAGATGAAAGAATCTGAGGCACTGTAGGCCTATGTCAAAACCGCTTTCTATTATTTTTATGGGGACTCCTGATTTTTCCGTTGGCGCGTTGAACGCGCTGATAGAATCGCAGCACAACGTCATTTGCGTTTACACGCAACCCCCAAGGCCCAAGGGTCGCGGGCAGCAGGTACAAAAATCCCCCGTCCATCTGGCGGCGGAAAGTGCAGGGATAGAGGTGCGTCATCCGCTGAATTTCAAAAACCCTGATGATGTCGCGGCCTTTGCTGCCCTGAAGGCTGATGTGGCCGTTGTTGCGGCCTATGGTCTTATTTTGCCAAAACCCATTCTTGAAGCGCCACAGCATGGGTGTATCAATATTCATGCGTCCTTGTTGCCACGCTGGCGCGGCGCAGCCCCCATTCAACGCGCGATTATGGCAGGTGATAAGGCCAGTGGCATTACTATTATGCAGATGGATGTCGGGCTTGATACGGGGCCGATGATTGAGATGGAACAAACCCCTATTGAGGATAACACAACCGCAACATCTCTTCATGATGCTTTGTCTTTGCTGGGCGCAAAGATGATTGTGCCCGTGATGGATGGTTTGGCACAAGTGGGCGGCGTTGCCAAAACCCCGCAACCGCAAGAGGGCATCACTTACGCCCATATGCTCAAAAAAGAAGAGGGGCATATTGACTGGTTACAAGAGGCCAGCGTGATTGACAGACAAATTCGTGCGCTCAACCCGTGGCCATCAACCTACGCTTTCACGGCCAGACAAACACGCCTTAAAATTATAGCAGGCGTGATGGCAGATGGGGGTTTCAAAGAGGCTGCGGGGACAATTGTCAATGAAGACGGGCTTGTGGCCTGCGGTGATAGTCGTGCTATAAAGCTTATAACCATACAACCTGAAAGCAAAAAGCCCATGGCGTTTGTCGAGGCATTGCGCGGTGGGTATATTGCGGTTGGTGAAATTTTAAAATGACGCGCTGGAAACTGACGATAGAATATCACGGCGCGCCTTATTGCGGGTGGCAAATGCAAAATGGCCAGCCCACTGTGCAAGAAGAAATAGAAAAGGCCATTACCAAGTTTTGCCAAAAAGAAATTCGCATTCATGCAGCAGGACGTACTGACACAGGCGTTCACGCGGCGGGGCAGGTCGCGCACTTTGATTTAGATTATGGCACCCGCACCCTGACTGGGTTTGATTTAGCCAAGGCTCTCAACGCCTATCTTCGTCCCCAACCGATTGCTATTTTAAAGGCGGAAATTGCGGCGGATGATTTTCATGCACGTTTTAACGCCACCAATAAATTATACCGTTACCGCATTCTAAACCGCGTTGCGCCCATTGCCATAGACCAGGGTTTTGCATGGCATGTGTGGAAACCGCTGGATGTTTCTTTGATGAACAAGGTTGCGCAAAATTTACTGGGCACACATGACTACACCACCTTTCGGGATTCTGAATGTCAGGCAAAATCCCCCGTTCGTTCCATCAGCCGCATAGAGCTTGTCCGCAGAAACGATGAGGTTTTTATGGAAGTTGAAGGACGGTCGTTCTTGCATCATCAGGTGCGTAATATGATAGGCACATTGTCTTTGGTGGGGGAAGGGAAGTGGGACGAGGATGATTTTATAAAAGCCTTTCACGCCCGTGATAGGACCAAGGGCGGGAAAACAGCACCAGCGGATGGCCTTACGCTGGTGCGCATTGATTATTAGATACATAAAAAAAGCCCCTTGATGGGCTAGGGGAAAGCATATCAAGGGGCATAGTCAGGGGTCAGAGAGAGTCATGAGGGACATGAAAATCATGTCGTCGTGACAAGGCTTAATATGGTGCGGGAATGCATCTTGTGTAGGGCTGAAAAGTGATGATTTCGTGGAAGATTGTGGCGAAATTAGGCCTTAAAGTCTATTATGCGAAATAACGTTTCAATATTTCGTGGTAAATCATCTCGCATTTTTCCAAATCGGCAATATCGCAAGATTCGTCTACCTGATGAATGGTTTTATTGATTAAGCCAAATTCTACCACGGGGCAATATTGTGAAACGAATCGCGCATCCGATGTTCCGCCGCCCGTTCCAAGCACTGGCCTATGGCCTGTAACCTTTTCAATCGCGCCAGATACTATGGCCGTCCATGCACCCGGCTTTGTTAAAAACGAATGCGCGCCGCGTGTGAATTTTATCTCATAGTCTTTTGTGACGGCGTTCAAGATTTCCCGTACTTTTTCTTCCAAAGACTGGGTTGTCCAAACATCGCAAAACCGAATGTTGAAGGTGGCTTTTCCCATGGCCGGGACAACATTGTTGGATGGGTTGCCGACATCAATGGTAGTGATTTGCAAAGAGCTTGCAGGGAAAAACTCTGACCCCTCATCCAGCTTTGTTGCAACAAGGATGTTCAGCAGTGATACCAGAACTGGAAGCGGGTTTTTAATGCGCTCAGGGTAGGCCACATGGCCTTGTGTGCCGCGCACGGTTAAATATCCTGTCAATGACCCGCGCCTTCCAATGCGCATTTCCTGCCCCATAAATTCGTTGTTTGATGGCTCTCCCACCAGACACACATCGGGGATATGGTTGTTGTCTTTCATCCATTCCAGAACGCGGGCGGTGCCGTTGATAGATTCTTTTTCCTCATCGCCCGTAATTAAAAAACTGATAGAACCATTGAAGTTTTTTTGTGCCTGAATAAAATTTTGCACGGCGGCGGCAAAGGCGGCAATGTTGCCTTTCATATCAGATGCCCCGCGCCCGATAAGCTTGCCGTCCTTGATAACGCCTTCAAAAGGCGGCACGCTCCACGCGGCCTCGTCGCCTGCGGGTACAACATCGGTATGGCCTGCAAAACAGATATGGGGGGAGGCTGTGCCAAGCCGTGCAAAAAAATTGGGTACAGCGTATGTCCCGCCATTTCCTTCAAACGGTAGGTCATAAATGGTAAAACCCAAATCAGAGAGGAATGATTTTAAATACACCTGCGCGCCCGCATCTTCGGGCGTGATAGAGGGGCATGAAATCAGTTTTTGCGCGATAGTAAGGGATGATTGCATCATCTCATATTAGGAGCATACGTGCCGCCGTTTGGCAAGGTGGCAGAACCTTCTTGGCCTCTCAAAATGCTAGAAAAATCGTGATAAATTCTTAAGTTGGGAAAAGTATCTATCAACGCAGGCAGGAAAGCGCGTTCGATAATATTTGCTACTCTTCCATCATTTTCTCTTTTTGCTTTTGCTAGCATACGCTCCATTTTTATGTGGATCGGATGAAACGCTGGCGGCAGGCCTTGGAAACCTTTAGGCGCATGTTCCAAATAACGTCCAATATTTATTTTGCGGGCATTCGATGATTTGTTTGGCGAATCAGGGGCAAAATCGTTTAGCGTCTCCAGCATAACTAGGCTAATGCCAAGCATGCCATCAGCTGATTGTATAGCTCTTGTGAGAAAAGGGTATGCAGCAATAGCATCTTCGTCAAAAGCTTGCCGTCCGTATAGCATTCTTCTTTCTTCGGCATATTTTTTGTCGTCTGGAACGGAAAAAGATTCAACGCCAACGCGTGTTACCATGCCCTCAATACCATCCAATAATTTTCCAAAAGCTGAAAAAGGATGCCTTAAAACATTGTGATAGTACACAAGAACATCACCATCAAAACGGTCTTGTTTCTTTATTTTACCGTTTTCTTTTCTAACAAAGTTTCCGTTTTCATCCAGAGCAGGAATCTTTCTGGTTAAGCAATCAATGGCAATACCAGATGAATCTATTTGTGCATCATATTTTTCTATTCTTTTATTTGAATAAGACAATCCTCTAACGTGTTTTTGAAGTTTTTCTACTATGCTTTGCGCAGAGTTTCCTGTGTCTTCCCAGCTATCATGCCTTAAAAATGTTGTCTCTAACGCTTCTGCGCCGCCGTAAGGATTGATGTCCTTTTCTAAAATTAGTCCACGTCTTATAAAATTAAGAGCCCATAAGTCTTCTCTAAACTCATGATACCAGTTTGGTGTTTTTCCATCGGCTCTAAACTCAAACTCGCCAGTCTTTTCCTGCAACAATTCTTCAAAAGAAAATGCGGGCATTGGCTGACCCATGTTTTTTAGGAACTTGCGATAGGCCTGCTTTGTTTTTTCAACATTTTCAGGTTTGATGGATTCTTCTTCAGTGGGAAACCAAATCTCGGACAGCAGTCTATCAAAATGACGAATTAACCTTTTATTGTGTGACGAGCCCGCGGCCGAAGACATAGCATTGTCATTGGTCGCAGATACGCTAAATTCAGGATTTAGCTGTGGCACGGGTACTGGGGTGGTTTTGTTCATTTTTTTTGCATCTAATTACAACAATGCTGTGGTTATAACGCATTTAGCATAATCATGTCCATAAAAATATGGAAACAAAAAATATCGCAACATATTGATATATATGTATAAAATTTTAATCGCGCAATAATTCGTTGATGCCAGTCTTGCTTCTGGTTCTGGCATCGACCCGTTTTACGATAACGGCACAAGCTAAAGATGGGGCGGGATCGCCGTTTGGCAAGGTTTTGGATGATGGTAATGTGCCTGGAATAACGACGGAATAGGCAGGGACGCGGCCCATGAAAATCTCACCCGTCTCACGATCGATGATTTTGGTAGAAGCTCCCAAAAAGACTCCCATAGACAAAACGGACCCTTCTTCAACGACAACGCCTTCGGCGACCTCAGATCGCGCACCGACAAACACATTATCTTCAATAATCACAGGGCCCGCTTGAAGCGGCTCAAGAACACCGCCAATGCCAACACCGCCCGATATATGACAGTTTTTTCCAATTTGCGCGCATGACCCGATGGTTGACCATGTGTCCACCATCGTGCCTTCGTCCACATACGCGCCCAGATTTACAAAAGAGGGCATTAAAACAACACCAGCGGCAATAAAGGCTGATTTGCGAACAATGCAATTTGGCACGGCGCGAAAACCTGCCTTGCCAAAATCACCCTCGTTCCACCCGTCAAATTTTGAAGGCACTTTATCCCACCATGTAGATCCGCCAGGCCCGTTTGATATGGCCGTCATAGGGTTTAAGCGAAAGGATAACAGCACAGCCTTTTTAAGCCACTGGTTGACATGCCATGTGCCATTGGTTTTTTGTGCAATCCGCATCTGCCCGCTGTCCAGCAGGTTTAAGGCCTCTGCCACCGCCTCGCGCACCTCGCCTTTTGTGGCAATGGATATGGAATCTTTTTTCTCCCATGCCTCTTCAATGATGGCGGCCAGGGAAGGAGCGGATGTTTGGGCGGCGTGCATAAGAGCAGTTCCTTTTTAATAAGTTTTACAAGGCTTCAATTCACCACAGAAAAGCCACCAAGACAAGGTTTTTGGGCTTGCGGGGGCATGTAGAATATCGGAGGGTGGGCGTATGGCTACAAGCATCGAGATAAAGTGGAACACGCTGGATATTTCCCAATGGGAGGAAAGATTTAACCGCCTTCCATATTCAAACTTTTTACAAAGTTATAGCTATGCTAAGGCGTACTGCCCGCACGCTAGGCAAAAGGCGCGCTGGGGTCTTGTGATGATTGATGGCCGCGAGGCGGGGCTTTTGCAAATATTTGAAGCCTGTTTGTTTTTTAAGGCCTTTCATGCGGTGATGGTTGATCGCGGGCCACTGTGGTTTGAAGGGTTTGGAAACGCCATGCATATCAAGCGGGTGTTTGAGGAGCTCAACAGGCAGTTTCCCCCTCGCTTTGGTCGCAAGCGGCGTATTCTGCCAGAGGTTGAAGATGGGCAGAGCATCCGTAAAATGCTGGGCCAGCTGGGTCTACAAAGGCTGGAGCGGGAAAGCCACCAGACCATCTGGCTTGATTTGCAAAAGAGGGATGAGGACATTGTCGCAGGTATGAACACCCGCTGGCGCAACAATATCCTGCAATCTGAAAAGGCTGATTTGAGCATTGAATGGGATATCATGGGTGCGCACGCTCTCTGGGCAACAGGGGTTTATGCGGCAGACAAGGCTTTTTACAAATATGGCGGGCCATCGCCTCAATTTCTTCAAAAATATATTCCACACTTGGTGAAAGATGGGAATTATGTGCTGGGGCGCGCTGTGTCAAAGGGTCAGCCAGTGGCCTTTGTTTTGTTTGTAAAACACGGGAGAAGCGCAACATATCTGGCAGGCTGGTCTGAAAAGGATGGACAAGTCAGCTTGGCGCATCATTTGCTTTTCTGGCAGGGCATAAAGATGCTAAAAGAACAAGGTATAAAGGAACTGGATTTAGGAGACGTCAACAATGACAACGCAAAAGGCATTAAAGAGTTTAAAGAAGGTTTGGGCGGGCGTGTTGTACGCCATGTTGGCCATTATATCTAGCGCCTCTTTTTTATCTGTGGGCGCACAGGCGGCGACCACCGCATCAAAAAAAGAAGTCATTGCCAAAAAAGAGGCTTATGCCCCCGCTCAAAAACAGGTGATGGAGTATGATGTCTATGCAGGTGGATTTCATGTTGTGTCGGCGGACCTGACAATTGATGCACATAAAAAGAGCAATTATTTTTTACGTCTTGCGGCCTATACTCACGGCATTCTAGCCAAGCTTGCGCCATGGCACGGTGTGTTTGAAACAACAGGGCGCTATGATTCTAAAAAAGAGAGTCCGCACCCAGACATTCACCTTTCTGATACCACATGGCGTGATGAAACAGAGCGGGTAGAATTTGTGTATAACAAAGACGGCTCTTTTAAAGAGCACCGCATCTTTAATGAAAAGGAAAAAGGAAAGCAGCCGCCAAAGCCAGAGCTTAGCAAAGGCTCTACAGATGTTTTAACTTCGACATTAAAAATTATGGCCAGCCTTGCCAAAGGCGGCGCATGTGAGGGCAGCGATAAAATATTTGATGGCGCCCGCAGTTATAACCTTGTGTTTAAACAACAGGCACAAGACGTTTTAAAACCATCAGGGTATAATGTTTATGCGGGGCCTGCGGTGCGCTGTACGGTTGAGGTAAAACCCATTGCAGGAAAATGGCATGAAAAACCACGCGGGTGGATGTCTATTCAAGAGCAGGGTCGTGAACGCGGCACCATGCCCACGGTCTGGTTTGCCAAGATGGCACAAGGAGAGCCTGCGGTTCCTGTCAAAATTCAGGTCAAAACCGAGTATGGGGCCTTGATGATGCATTTAACCTCCTATAAGGGGGCGGGTAAAGCCATTAAAATCAGCCAGCAGTAAAAGCTGGCTTTTCATGTGTTACGCACTGAAATACCATGTGATTTGAGCTTGTCCGCATCTTCCTAGAAAAATAAGAACTATGAGTCAAAAAGAACCCCTTGCTATTATTATCCTTGCTGCTGGCAAAGGCACGCGCATGAAGTCTGACAAACCAAAGGTCATGCATGACATAGCGGGCCGCCCCATGATTGGCTGGCTTTTGGAAACAGCGCAAAGTTTAAACCCGCAAAAGATTATTGTTGTGACCGCGCCTGGGATGGATGATGTTGCGGCAGCTGTTGCGCCCCACCAGATTGCTATCCAAAAAGAGCAAAAAGGAACGGGTGATGCGGTAAAGCCCGCGCTCGAATTTTTAAAAGATTTTAACGGCAAGGTTTTGGTTCTTCTGGGGGATGAGCCGTTTTTGGACAAGGCCGTTTTGGAAGAGATGATAGGCTGGAATGGCCTGTCCGTTATGGCGGTGCGCCCGCTTTCTCCCAAAGGCCTGGGACGTATGATAGCCAATGATGATGGGACGCTGCATTCCATTGTGGAAGAACGCGATGCCTCAGAAGATCAAAAAAATATCCGCCTTTGCAATGCGGGAAATTTTTGTATCCCCTCATCACATCTTGGAAAATGGCTATCCCAGCTTCAAACCAACAACACGCAAGGTGAATATTATTTAACCGATATTCCCAAGATTGCCGAAAAAGACGGGTATCTGACCTATGTCGTCGAAACAGATGTGCAATGGGTATGGGGCATCAACACGCGTGCCGAATTGTCTGAACATGAACGCATGGCGCAAATGCGCCTTAGAGATCGCGCCATGGCAGGTGGTGCAACACTGATAGACCCCAATACCATCTATCTGGCCTTTGATACGGTTCTGGGTAAAGATGTTGTGGTAGAGCCCAATGTGTTTTTCGGGCGCGGCGTGCGGGTGGAAGATGGCGTTACCATTCATGCGTTTTCACATCTGCAAGATGTTCTCATTAAAGCTGGTGCCAGCATTGGCCCGTTTGCACGCATACGCGGCGATGCGCTCATAGGCACAAATGCAAAAATCGGCAATTTTGTTGAAGTGAAGAAATCAACCATCGGGGATGGCGCCAAAGCCAACCATCTGGCCTATATTGGCGATTGCGATGTCGGGAAAAAATCGAATATCGGGGCAGGGACTATTACATGCAATTACGATGGGTTTGATAAACACAAAACAAAAATTGGCGATGGCGTTTTTGTAGGCTCGAACTCAACGCTCGTTGCGCCTGTGACATTGGAAGATGGCGTGTTTGTTGGCGCGGGGTCAGTTGTGACACACAATGCACCAAAAGATTCACTCATTGTCGCTCGCTCCCACCAGCTCATCAAAAAAGGCTGGGCTGCGCTCTATCGTGCCAGAAAATCAAAGAACAAAGGAAGTTAAACATGTGTGGAATTATCGCGATATTGGGAAAAGAAAATGCGGCGCCAAGGCTGGTCGAAGGCCTTCGCAGACTGGAATATAGGGGTTATGATTCTGCTGGCATTGCCTGCCTCGTGGATGGAAAAATTGAACGCCGCCGCGCCGAAGGCAAGCTTGTCAATCTGGACAACAAGCTAAAAAAAGAACCTCTGGCAGGCAATATAGGCATTGGCCACACACGCTGGGCTACGCATGGCGGGCCGACTGAAAACAACGCCCACCCGCATGCCACGGACAAGGTTGCGGTTGTGCACAACGGTATCATCGAAAATTATCGCGAACTAAAAGAGGAGCTGTCGGCTCACCAATGCCGTTTTGTGACAGATACGGATACCGAAGTCATCGCGCATCTGGTTACGCACAATTTAACACAAGGCATGTCCGCACAAGACGCTGCCGATGCCGCCATCAATAGGCTGGAAGGGGCTTACGCTATCGCTATAATGTTTGCGGGCAATGATGATTTGATTGTCGGCGCGCGTCAGGGCACACCATTGGCCGTGGGTTATGGGCAGGGGGAGATGTATCTGGGGTCAGACTCATACGCCCTCGCTTCTCTCACGCGCAAAGTAACATTTTTAGAAGATGGTGACAGGGTGTCTGTTACAAAGAGCGGCGTTCGCATTTACAACAAAGCCAATGATAATGTTGAACGCCCCATCCGCATCACGGCGCAAAGCGGCGCGACGACGGGCAAAGGCCCATATCCCCATTTTATGCTTAAAGAAATTTATGAACAGCCTGAGGTGATAGGCGATACGCTCAATTCTTTCGTCAATCCCGCCACGGGGCAGATTATGATGCCGGATGATATGATGGCTGCCCTTATGGCTGCACCACGTATAACGCTTATTGCCTGCGGTACGGCCTCGTATGCATGTTTTGTTGCCAAATATTGGTTTGAGCAGGTCGCGCGTGTATCATGCGAAGTGGATATAGCCTCCGAGTTCCGTTATCGCGAAGCCCCCATGGTTGATGACGGCGTAGCGATTTTTGTATCGCAGTCGGGTGAAACGCTCGATACGTTAGAGGCTCTTCGTTACTGCAAACGCCAAAATCAAAAAATACTTTCTATCGTCAATACCATCGAAAGCACCATTGAGCGGGAATCAAACTTTGTGCTTCATACGCTGGCGGGGCCAGAAATTGGTGTGGCCTCCACCAAGGCGTTTACAACACAGCTGACCACGCTGGCCTGCCTTGCACTAGCGCTGGCCTCACAAAAAGGCGTGATGGACAATGACAAGACGGTTACTTACACCGACGCCTTAAGGTCACTTCCCAAACAGGCCGCCGCTATTCTAAACCATGATGGTGCAATCAAAGACATCGCCAAAGAGGTTTATCAGGTGCGGGATATGCTCTATCTCGGGCGTGGGTCGCTCTACCCCATTGCGCTAGAAGGGGCGTTAAAATTAAAAGAGATTTCCTATATCCATGCCGAAGGATACGCGGCGGGGGAGATGAAGCACGGCCCCATCGCGCTCATTGATGAAAACGTGCCGGTTGTTGTGGTTGCACCAGGCAATGATGTTTTGTATGAAAAGACTGCCAGCAACGTCCAAGAAACTGTGGCGCGCGGGGGCAAAATTATTTTGTTTTCCGATGCGGCCGGCGTTCAAAAAATGAAGGCACAATCAACATGGTCTGTCACTTTGGGTGAGGTTCATCCTTTTGTTGCGCCTATTTTATATTCCCTGCCTGTGCAGCTTTTGGCCTATCATATTGCGGTGGCCAAAGGTACGGATGTGGATCAACCAAGAAACCTTGCCAAATCCGTTACGGTTGAATAAAATACTTATCCTATGATGCCAAAACCTGTTTCCAGACTCCTGTGGTTGTTTTTACCCATTGCTTTTATGGTTGTGCAAGTGGCGTGCGAGTTGCTGCTGCCGCCCAATACTCTAGAAACTATGCACTCTGAAAACGGTACGCATGAGTTGTTAGAGGCTCTGGTATCGGGCTTGGCATTTTGTACGGCGGTGTCCCTAATTTTCAAAATAGACTGGTCGCGCCAGACATTAGTGGGTGCGGCGGTGATTATGGCGGCTTTGGGCACGTTTTATATCACGGGAGAAGAAATAAGCTGGGGGCAACATATCGCCTCCTGGTCCACGCCAGAGTTCTGGGAAAGCGTCAATGATCAAGGCGAAACCAACCTGCACAACACGTCAGACTGGCTGGATCAAAAGCCCCGTATTCTTTTGTATGTGGGCATTGTCGTGGGAGGCTTGCTTGTTCCCTTGTTGCAGAAATTCGCTCCGCATAGGCTACCAGCAAAATTCTCCGCTCTATATCCGTCCAGTAAACTGGTGCCAACGGCGTTGGGGGTTGTGATTCCTGACCAGATTCAGTCCATTTCTGAACAGATTATCTATGGCGGCTTCTTCGTGAGGGTCAGCGAGGTGCAGGAGGTCTATATGTACTACTTCGTGCTTTTGTATTTGCTTGATTTAAGAAACCGGGAATTTTCTCAAGAATAAATACATGTTTCCATAAGTTTGTAACATAACCTATTGACTTAAAACAAAAATACAGTTTTTTCGTAAAATAAAAACTTGCTTTTTTCCTAATTTTAGTGTTTACTCATACACACACAAAAGACAAACAGTCTCTCAAAGCCAGTAAACTAGGGGCCAGTAAGAGAACGAGAATAGTCTTTAAAAAAGGCGTTTGGTTTTTATATGAGCAGCATCGAGAGTTCACTGTTATGGCCGCCCAAGGGCTGGCCACAATTTGACCAGATTGAAAAATCTTTCGGTCAGGCTGTTGCCAAAAGCATTTCCAGCGCGCGCATTTACGGCCTGTCGTACAAAATTGAAACTGTCCCTTTGGTGCGTCAGGAAACGCGCCTGCTCTGCCACCACATTGCTATTGATGGCTGGGAATATTCTATTTTGAACGAAAGTACCGAATACCCTGTCCTGTCTTTTACCGTGACAGACAGGTTTGACATGACCCAGCCTCAAGAATTCTTTTTGTCTGACATCAGGTCATATTCTTCGGCCATTCCCCATACGCGCCGCTCGGCCAGCCGTGTCGTAAGCGCGGCTTTGTTTCTTATTCATCAGATTGAAAACGGGCAAGTGCCTGATGTGAATCGTGTCTTGCGGGTGTATAAGCTTCATCCCTCGCAGGCGTTTTTGTATAAAAAAGACCGCCCATTGTCTTTGAATTTGCAAAAAGCGTTTGAAGGCGTGTGGGAAAAGTCAACGGGCTCGCATCAGGGTTAAGCCCCTTTTATATTGACATAACTTAATAAGTCTGTTTTTTATAACCCTACATTGATAGGAGTTTTTAAAATGTCAGAATCCAGGCAATCTCTATTTGAGCAGTTTCAAAAATTTGCAGAGAAAATATGCGATATTCGAAAAAATTTCGCGCGTGATTTGTCGTCTTCTGGTTTAAGCTCAGATGAAATTTCAAGAATTGAAAATCCCACACGCGAAAACTTTTCTGAAATAACTTTGGCCCAGCTGTCCGCCTATTTATTTACCTTTGGCTATGAAATGACATTTACTCAAACTGGCACTGGAAAGCTGAGTTCTGAGCCAATAAAACTGACATTGGGGTTAAAACCGATAACACAAAAAGTTTCAGCGATTACACCCCGCTGATGTTGGCGCACTCATTCTCACGAAGATTTTTGTAACAACATGGTCATCCACTCGTCTTGCGGGAATTCCTTGACCAGTTTTAATCCATGGGGCGTGTAAGCCTTTAAAACATCCTGCGCCAACTCTTTAAGAGTGCCCGATAAAATCAAATACCCGTTTTGCGCTAATGCTTTTGATTGCTCTTCTGCCATAACAATAAGCGGCCCTGCCAGAATATTGGCGATGATAAAATCATAAGGCGCATTTTGCCAGACGGGGGATTGTTCCTCATATCCCTCGCTTTGGTAGCAATCAACATTGGTGATGTTGTTGGCCTCCATGTGACGCTTTGAAACAACAACACATTCAGGGTCATTGTCGGCGGCATGGACAAGGACATCAGGCCATAGTTTGGCAGCAGTAGCGGCCAAAATGCCTGACCCACATCCCATATCCAAAATATTACGGGGTGAGCAGCCAGCTTCTTTCACATGTTCAATCGCCCTCATGCATTGCGCGGTTGTGCCGTGCTCGCCAGACCCAAATGCCGTGGCAGCCTCTATCATCAAGGGAATAAAATCTGATGGCGGCGCATCTGTGTAATGTGACCCATAGATAAAAAATGACCCCACGCTAAAAGGCGGCAGCGCGCGATAGCTTTCGGCCAGCCAGTCTTTGTCTTCCAAGGTTTCGACAACAAAATCATCAAACAAAGATGTTGGGAGATTTAGGTTTTTGGCAATGGTTTCAAATTCGCTTTGGATGTCTGTTGAGCTTGGCTCATAATCAAACGTCCATAAAAAATCCCATAATCCTTTGCTCTTTTTGGATGAATAGGATAAAGCCTTTTCATCAAACGCGTCGGCAAAAAAGCCGGTTTGGTCATCCACCAAATCGGCTTTTAAGCAAAGTGTTAGGGTGTAATAGACAGGTCCGATTCTTACTTGTCCTCGTCTTCTTCGGCGATGTCTTCTTCAATGTCATCATCGTCCAGATCATCAAGGTCATCGTCCAAATCGTCAATGTCGTCATCAATTTCAAGGACGTCTTCGTCCTCATCATCGGAATCTTCATCAATGTCCTCAAGGCTGACAGTTTCCTCATCGGCCTCAATCTCATCTTCATCGTCTGCAACAACGGCCACGACAACTTCGTCTTCAACTTCTTCTTCGTCCACGACATCTGCAGGCAAGCGTCCACGGCGGGATTTTACCTTTATCTCGCCCGTGAATTCGGTGCTACAGCTGGGGCAGATGATGGGCTTTTTGTTCAGGTCGTAAAAGCGCGCGCCGCAGCTCATACAAATACGTTTTAGTCCTTTTAGGTCGGCCAAGGTGCCCTCCATATAAAAATCATTTTAAAGCGGTTCTTTGTTGCCTATTATGGGGGGGATGTCAAACGAAACCTAGGTTTTGCGGCTCTGCAAAACAGAATTTTGACCCATACGGGAGCCTACGCTGTTTATTTCTTAACCCATTCATAGTATTATAAAATTTCAATAAGACTCAGCTTCCCACACGGAGATTCATACCATGCAAAAACCAGTTGTCATATGCGGCTATAAACGAAGCCCTTTTCACTTTGCCGGCAAAGGCGCGCTCGCGGGCGTTCGCCCTGATGATATGGCGGCGGAGGTGATAAAGGCTCTTATTTCTTCTACGGGCGTAAACCCTGCGGATATTGAAGATATTTTGATGGGTTGTGCGTTTCCAGAGGCCGAGCAAGGCTTTAACCTTGCCAAAATCGTTGCGCAATTGTCGGGGCTGCCAAATTCTGTGGCGGGGGCGACCGTGAATCGTTTTTGTGGATCCTCCATGACCACCATCCAAATGGCGGCGGGATATATTCAAATGGATGCGGGGGATGTGTTTATCTGCGCGGGCGTGGAATCCATGACCCGCATTCCGATGGGCGGGTTTAACCCTATGCCCAACCCAAAACTGGGCGAAATTTACCCGCAGGCCTATATCAACATGGGAGAAACAGCTGAAAATCTGGCCAAGAAATATTCTGTTTCACGCGGTGAGCAAGAAGAATTTGCGGCTCTCTCCCACCAAAAGGCCTCTGCCGCACGCACGAGCGGAAAATTCAATGATGAAATCGTTCCTATCAATGGTGTAACCGAAGATGGCACTATCCGCGAAGGCACAACGGCACAAACACTCGCAGGCCTAAAACTTGCCTTTGATGAAAACGGAACGGTCACGGCGGGAACGGCCTCTCCTTTGACAGATGGCGCGGCGGCGGTTTTGGTATGCTCGGAAGACTATGCGGACAAGCACAAGCTTCCTAAACTTGCCCGCATTAAATCTGTGGCTGTGGCAGGATGTGCGGCGGAAATTATGGGCATAGGCCCTGTGCCATCATCTCAAAAAGCGTTACAACGCGCAGGCTTAAAAATATCAGATATTGATATCGTGGAATTGAACGAAGCCTTTGCCGCGCAATCCATCCCCGTCATAAAAGACTTGGGCATTGATACAGCCAAGCTCAACCTTGATGGCGGCGCGATTGCTATGGGGCATCCGCTGGGCGCTTCTGGTGCGCGTATTGTCGGCAAGCTGGCATCCTTGATGGTGCGGGAGAAAAAGAAACTCGGCCTCGCCACCATGTGTATCGGCGGCGGCCAAGGGACAGCGATTGTGTTGGAGAAGATATAAATGACCATTCAAAAAGTTTGCGTTATAGGGTCTGGCGTGATGGGAAGCGGTATAGCGGCGCAGGTCGCGAACGCGGGTATTCCTGTTGTGCTTTTGGATATAGTGCCGCGCGATATTAAAGACGGCGAGGACAGAAACAAGTTTGCGAAGGGCGCGATAGAACGCATGTTAAAAACAGACCCTGCGCCCTTTATGTCCCCGCGCAACGCAAAATTGATTACGCCAGCAAATCTGGAAGATGATCTGGAGCTGTTGCGTGATTGTGACTGGGTGGTGGAGGTTGTACTCGAAGATTTAAACATCAAACACACAACATACGAAAAAATTACACCCTATTTGAAAAAAGGGGCGATAGTGTCATCCAACACATCGACCATTCCTTTGGAAATGCTCACCCAAAAAATGAAGCCTGAGCATAAAAAGAATTTTCTAATCACGCACTTTTTCAACCCGCCACGTTATTTGCGATTGCTTGAAATTGTGACTGGCAAAGACACGGACCCTGCCAAGGCAAAAGAAGTCATTGAGTTTTGTGATGTCAAGCTCGGCAAGGGCGTCGTGAAATGCAAAGACACACCAGGCTTTATCGTGAACCGTATCCTGACATTTTTTATGCAGTCCGCACTGAATGTTGCGGTGTCTGATAATGTTTCCATTGAGGTGGCCGATGCGGTGTTAAGCAAACCTGTGGGCATTCCAAAAACGGGCGTGTTCGGGTTGATTGATTTGGTGGGTGTGGATTTAATGCCGCATTTGGCGCACAGCCTTTTAACGACGCTGCCAGAAGGCGACCAGTATAGAAAAATTTATAAAGATTACCCCTTTATTGATGGCATGATAAAGGCGGGCTACACGGGACGCAAAGGCAAGGGCGGATTTTATCGCCTCAATCCAGATGGCTCAAAAGAAAAGCAGGCTCTACCGCTAACGGATAAACCATTTGATGAAGCGCAATATACAAAAGCCGATAAGCCGAAACTGGCGTCGATGGACGCGGGCAAGCAGGGCCTGCGCGCCGTTGTGGAGGCTGATGATGTTGGTGGGCGTTACGCATGGAAAGTGCTGCGTGACACGCTGGTCTATGCCGCCTCTCTTGTCCCCGATATTGCGGACAGTGTGGCAGAGGTGGATGAAGCCATGCGCCTTGGGACAAACTGGAAGCAAGGTCCGTTTGAAATGATTGATGCGCTCGGCGCGTCATGGTTTGCGGGCAAACTAAAAGCTGAAGGGCTAAGCGTTCCCAAAATTATTACCTCTGTCGGGGATGATAAATTCTATAAGCCCGTGGATGGCAAGCTTCATTATTTTGGCACGGATGGAAAATATCACATCGTGCCGCGCGCGAATGGTGTGCTGTTGTTATCTGATATTAAATTATCTTCCAAACCACTTATCAAAACACCCTCCGCGTCTGTCTGGGACATCGGTGATGGCGTCTTGTGCGTAGAATTTACAGGTAAGATGAACGCGCTGGATGATCAGGTGTTTGAGGCTTATCAGCAGGCTATCAAGCTGATTGGCAAGGGGGATGGCGATTACAAGGCCATGGTGATTTATAACGAAGGCTCAAACTTCTCAGCTGGGGCTAATTTGGGCTTGGCCATGTTCGCCATGAATATTGCCCTCTGGCCGCAGATTGAAGAATTGGTGTCGGGCGGGCAGAAAATTTACAAGGCGCTGAAATACGCACCCTTTCCCGTTGTGGCTGCGCCATCTGGCATGGCTTTGGGTGGAGGCTGTGAGATTTTGCTGCACGCCGATCATGTGCAGGCGCATGCCGAAACCTATTGCGGCCTTGTCGAAGTTGGCGTGGGGCTTATCCCTGGCTGGGGTGGGTGTAAGGAGATGCTGCTTCGCTATCAAGAAGAAGAACGCGAGCAGTTTGATAAAAACACAGGCGGGCGCAAGCTATGGTTCTCACCCAAAAACACGCCCATGGGCGCAACGCGCAAAGCGTTTGAAACTATTGCCCTTGCCCGCGTGGCAAAATCCGCGCAAGAAGCGAAGGAAATTCGGTATTTGAAAAAAACCGACGGCATCACCATGAACCGTGACCGTTTGTTGTTCGATGCCAAGCAAAAGGCACTGGAGCTGGCCAAAGATTATAAGGCACCTGAACCTCATACGGAAATTCGTTTGCCGGGCGCTTCAGGCCGCTATGCGCTGGACATGGCTGTGGCTGATATGCGCAAAAATGGCAAGGCCACTCCGTATGATGTGACCGTGTCAGCGGCGGTTGCCAAAGTATTGTCAGGTGGTGACAAGGCAGACTGGACAAAGCCTCTTCATGAGGATGATCTTTATAGATTAGAGCGTGATGAGTTTATGAAGTTGGTAAAAAACCAAGGCACCATGGCGCGAATTGAATATATGCTCGAAAAAGGCAAGCCCTTGCGGAATTAAATTTTGACATAAGGCGATACGCTTGTTAAAAATATCCTGCAACAAGCAATCAGGAGCTTTTTTATGAGTGTTCATTTTGATTTAGAAGAATTTTCTTCCGCCTTTGGAAGCGCAAGCGGCAGTCAGTATAATACAGACCCCAAAAGAAACATTTTCTTTGATAATAAAACCATAGAATTTTCTCGCCGCGCCAATCTTTCTGAAGCCATTATTGCGTATGTTGATTCAAAATTTGAAAAGGGTGATTATATTGGGTCTGAAATCTACGGGCAAAAAAATAATAACGCGATAGAAATTTTTTTAAGGCAAAACCCTGAAACGTCTATCGAAGATTTATCCGCTGCTATAAAGACTGCGCGGTTGGTACAACAGGCAACCCGCAATGGTCGAAGCCTTGTTGCGGTCTGGGATAGCCTTGCTGTGTCAAAGACACCCCAAACGATCAAGATTTTGGAATCCACATGGTTCGGGGGTGAAGAGTTGGCGGGGGCTCTACGATCAACGCCTGCAAATCCCGCTTTATAACTTTAGCAAAAAATCCCAATAAAAAAGCCGCCCATAAGGCGGCTTTTAAATGTCTCACAAAGAAAAATTATTTCGTTTGTGCGTGTTCGAATGTTTTGTCGCCGTTTACAACGCTTTCATCTTGCGCTGCGCCTGTTGCGCAAGCAGCCAAAGACAATACGAGGGCGAGTACAGAAAATAGTTTTACAAATTTTGTCATGTTTTTCTCCAAAGCAGATATTAAGTTAAACCGTTTTCGAATATGAAGGTTTCACCTGCAAAGTCAAGCGACGCCCCGTTCTTTTGTGCAGGGAACAAATGAGGACAGGTCAGGCAAGTCCGCTTAAAAAATGGCAGAATTTAGCCATTTTAATAGCATATAAAGTCTTTTCAGCCTGTGGCAGACTTGCAACAGGTGGTCATGAAAGTGGAGTTTGTGCCCCACGGGCTGGCTAGGCGGGTGTCAGCCACTCAAACTCAATGCCGCTTAAGCCCATTTTTTCTCTTAGAAGCGGGGCTAGTGATTCCACTCGTTCGGGGACAGTAAAAGGTGCATTGAATATAATCACGCCACAGCCATTCAAGGTGCCAATCTGTCTTCGCGGGTGTATAAGTGTTTCAAAGCACCATGTGCGGGGCAGGCCAAGCTGCCGCGCCGCCTGTTTTAGTCCATCCACGGCCAAATGTTCCTTGATAGGATACCAGAGAATATAAACGCCTTTTTCAAACCGTTTTTCCCATTCGCTCATTTGGCGCGTCAGGGTGGCAAACTCATCGGTCTTTTCAAAAGGCGGGTCTATCAAAACAACGCCGCGCTTTTCGGCGGGCGGGATATGCGCGCGGATGCACTCATAGGCATCAAGGTTGGTACAGCGCACGCCTTTAAAGGACGCCATGTTGGCGGTGAGGGTTTGCACATCATCAGGGTGTAGTTCATTGACAATCAGCCTGTCCTGATCCCGCAGCATACGCGCCGCAATCACAGGAGATCCTGCATAAAATCCCTGCCTTAAATCATCTTTGATGAGGTTGTAATAAAGGTTGAAATCACCCTCTTCCAAAGACATGTTTTCAAAGCGGCCTATGCCATCTTTCCACTCACCCGTCTTTTCTGCTTCTATGGATTGGAGATTATAAAATCCTATGCCGCCATGCGCATCAAGCACACAAAAAGGCGTGTCCTTCTTTTTCAGGTAATCTAGCACAAGGCAAAGCGTTAAATGCTTCATCACATCAGCAAAATTTCCAGCATGGTAGATATGGCGATAATTCATGGGGAGAATAAGAGCACTCCCTCCATGTTAAAATCAAGAAAAATTGCCTATCGCTTGTCGGAAAGATAGCGACGCTCAAAGTGCGACAGCAAGGGCGCAACGCTCAACTCCTGCCCTGCTATCTGCGTCATCAGTTCCATGGTGCCCGTGCGGCGGCCTTTTTGGAACACATTGTCTTTCATCCATTGGCCTATGGGTTTTAAGTCGCCATAACGCACCATCTCTGAAAAATTAGGCATGACATTGTATAGCTTTTCATGAATGGTCGCGGCCATAATGTGTGAAAGCGTGTTGGTTGGGATAAATCCAAAGCGTCCCGTAAACCAGTCAGGGTTTTGCAAAGGCCCTTGTATGGCGTTTTTAGGAGATATGCCAAGATATTTTTTGCTGTCTTCGTTCCAACGGTCTGGCAGGTCTTTTGTGCTGAGCTGGCCGTTGATAAGGTCACGTTCTATTCTATATCTCATCACGTCATGGAAAATTTTGGTCAACTCGTCCGCATCATTACGCTGGGCGGTGGGAGTAATCATCTTTTTCAGACGGTAGAGATTTTCTGGCTCGAATGATTTGTTTTTAAACTGGCGGAAAACACCTTCGGCGCGCACCGCGACAAAATCAAAAAACTGTGGTGTGCGGCCTATAATGGTTTCATATAAAATGCTCCCCGCCGTCATCATAAGCGTGCCCAAATCCTGCCCCACGGGCTGGTTGGACCAGTTTTCGGGAAGGTTTTGTAAATACAGGCCACACGCTCCTTGGTAGAGCGTATCTTCCATGGAGTTTAAAAAATTATCAGACTGGCCACAGCGCACCAATATACGGGCGTCATCGGAAGACCCTCCCACCATAGGCGAAAGTGCGGTCACTTGCAGGCTTCCACGGTTGAAGTCAAAGCCCATCATCTCTAACACGGTTTTGTTCAGCCACATCTGGTCGCCGCGTGAGAAATCGCCATCAAGCTTTATGGGTGGTGCAACCTCATTTTGCTTTTGAATGGCCTCATCGCGGATTTTGGCCAGAGGATCGAGAAGAGAATCATAAAGCGTATCCATCTGCTTGTCAGAAATATCGCTGGCATAGCCCAGCAGCAACGCTTTGTAGGGTGAATCGACGTTAAACTTTTTTTGCTTTAAGTCCGCAACCTTACGGTAAAGGTCTATCACCTGTGAAATATAGGGCTCCACAGCATCCCAGGACTGCCCTTGCGCAGCGGCATGGCGTTTGCGCCCTTCGTTGGCCACTTGGACGGAAGCTATATAAATATCAGGAGGCAGGGCCGAAAGGTGGGAGTGGATGCGGCGCATCTCCACCACGTTGGCCAAATCCCACGCATCCCAGTCATCCTTGTTGTTCTCGGCTTCCGTTTCAACCTGTTCTAAAAGTCTGGTGACGGCTTGCGTCGTGGTTTCGGCGTAAATGCGTTTTGTGATGGCGGTGATATCGTTCATGCGGCGGGCAAGTCCTCCCGCAGGCATAGCTGTCATCATGTCCACGGCCAGTGTGCCGCGTATGGAAAAAAGCGTGTTCAAATTCGCAAAATAATATTTCAGATCCTTGTACCCCGCGGCCTCAAGGCTCACGGCTTTAAGATTTGGCTGTTCGGACATGGTTATGACCCCTTGGTATGGAAAAAGATGCACCCGATCTCTACTCTCGCCCATTTAGGTTAAAATTGCTTTAATTTCCTGATATTCCATGTAAAATTATACTATGTTCTGGAAGAAAAAAGATAAAAAGCAGCCCATTCCATCCAAGCCCACCAAACCCACGCGCGATGAAATTCTGGCGCAGGCAAAGGCCAATATGGCTGCCGCGCGTGCGGAGATAGGGGATGAAACGCTCGAAAAAATAAAGCAGGCCATCTTGAAAAAGCAATCCTCCACCCTTGAAAAAGCCAAGGCACAGATAAAGGCGGCGGACACAGACAAGGTGCGTGACCACATCCAATATATGATCCGCGAAGAAAAGTAGCCCATTGTTTTGCCGCGCAACAATTTAATTCTTTGATTTCAATACTCATTTAAGCAATTTGATTTATACTGAATATCACCAGATTTCCCCGCTGTCCTTTTAGGAGACTCCAATGCCTGTTTACAAAGCCCCGCTAGAGAATATGAAGTTTGTTTTGCATGATGTGCTGGGTGTGGAAACATTGTCTTCCCTTCCAGGGTATGAAGATGCAACACCAGACATGATTGATTCCATTCTGGAAGAGGCCGCAAAAATCTGCGAGGAAGTATTTTTCCCTATCAACCAGTCAGGAGATAAAGAAGGCTGCACATGGGATAACGGCAAGGTGACAACGCCTTCTGGCTTTAAAGAGGCCTATGATGCCTTTTCCCAGTCTGGCTGGTGCGGCGCGGTGGCTGATCCAAAATATGGCGGTATGGGTTTGCCTGCCACGGTCGGCATGGCACTTAATGAAATGGTTTGTTCGGCCAATATGTCCTTGGGCATGTATCCAGGCCTGTCAGAAGGCGCTTATAACGCGCTTTATTTGCATGGAACGGATGAACAAAAAGACACATACCTGCCAAAACTTGTGACGGGCGAATGGTCTGGCACCATGTGTTTGACTGAACCACATTGCGGTACAGATTTGGGCTTGATACGCACCAAAGCAGTGCCCAATGGAGATGCGTCATACAGTATCACAGGGACAAAAATATTTATCTCTGCGGGTGAGCATGATTTAACATCGAATATTATTCACTTGGTACTCGCCAAGCTTCCTGATGCCCCAGAAGGTGTCAAAGGCATTTCTCTTTTTGTTGTTCCAAAATTTTTGCCAGACACCATGGGCGTGAACGCCGTTACCTGCGGTTCGCTGGAGCATAAAATGGGGATTAAGGCCAATGCTACCTGTGTTATGAACTTTGAAAATTCAAAAGGCTGGTTGGTGGGACAGGCGCATAAGGGCCTTCGTGCGATGTTCACCATGATGAACACGGCAAGGCTCGGAGTAGGCATGCAAGGGTTGGGTATTGCCGAAGTCGCCTATCAAAACGGCCTTGCCTATGCCAAAGACCGTTTGCAGATGCGAAGCCTGACGGGCACTAAATACCCAGATAAGCCAGCAGACCCCATCATTGTCCACCCTGATGTACGCCGCATGCTGATGATATCAAAGGCCGTGACAGAAGGGTGCAGGGCTATGTCATTGTGGGTAGGGATGGCGCTTGATGTGTCTGAAAAACACCCCGATGCGGTCATGCGTGAAGAGGCGGATGATCTGGTGGCGCTTATGACACCCATTATAAAGGCCTACCAAACCGATATGGGGTTTGAAATTGCCAACCACGCCATCCAAATTCATGGTGGCCATGGCTTTATATGGGAATATGGGGTGGAGCAATACGCCCGTGACGCCCGCATTGCCCAGATTTATGAGGGCACGAACGGTATTCAGGCGCTAGACCTTGTCGGGCGTAAAATGGGGCAGAATATGGGGCGCTTGCTCCGCCGCTTCTTCCATCCGTTGAGTGATTTTATAGAATGCAATCAAGGCAATGCTGCTATGCAAGAATTCGTTTTCCCGCTTGCAAAAGCCTTTGCTAAACTACAACAATCAACGGCTATCGTTGCCCAAAAGGGTTTGAAAAATCCTGATGAGGCAGGGGCAGCATCTTCGGACTATTTGCGCCAGTTTGCGCTGGTGGCTCTGGGGTATATGTGGGCCCGTATGGCTTTGGTCGCTGATGATAAATTAAAGACGGACACCGACCCCGGCAAAAAAGAGTTTTATGAATCAAAGCTAATGACCGCACGGTTTTTCTTTGAACGCATGTTACCCGAAGCCGATGCCCGCCAGAAAATGGTGCTATCAGGGGCAAGAACCTTGATGGAAATGCAAGAATCAGCTTTTTAAAAAGAAGAAGACGAAAACATGGGTGTCATTGATGTGTCCGCGGGCTTTCCAAAAGTCTGTGAGAAAAAAGCCAATGAAAAAATATCGACGTTGTTCGAGGGATTAAATAGCCTTACGGCGGAGCAAAGATTTGAAGAGCTTCATAAATCTTTCCAAAAATTTGAAGGCTGTACAAGAGCTTGCCTCGACAACTTTTATGTTGATAATTTTATAGGCCGTAATAACAATCAAAAAAGTGATGAGCAGTTATCGTGCATGATCCAAGGTGCTCTTCAAGGTTTTTTTCTGGTGTGCGCCATTCAAGAAGAGATGAAAAAATCCCCGCTCTCGCGCGTAAATGGAACATCATCTATTTTCGCCAAGTGTGCAGATAGTGCCATAAGAGTGGAAGATAGCCTTGCTCGCGGTATTGCCGTCTATAAGGCGGAAATGCAGCGCAGGCAAAAACCACCACTTTATGCTGCTCAATAAATAAAATTCATGCAGAAATTAAAATCTCTTCCTGAGCTACAAAAATTTGTAAAAGAACAACGCGGTCTTGGAAAATCCATTTCCTTTGTCCCTACCATGGGCGCTCTTCATGAAGGGCATTTGGAATTGGCGCGTGTTGGCTTGCAAAAAACGGATATCTGCATTCCCTATATTTTTATCAATCCTAAGCAATTCGCCCCGACAGAGGACTTGGCATCATACCCGAAAACGCTTGAGGAAGATTTGCAAAAATTATCATCAGTTAACGTGAACGCTGTTTATCTGCCGCGCATGGAGGATGTCTATCCTGATGGGTTTGTGACATCCGTAAAACTGGGCGGCGTCGCGCTACCGTTGGAGGGGGAGCATCGCCCCCATTTCTTTGAAGGTGTTGCTACGGTGGTGGCCAAGATGTTGTTACAATGCATGCCTGACATCGCGCTCTTTGGTGAAAAAGACTACCAGCAACTTATGGTCATTAAAAAAATGGTGAATGACCTGAATATCCCCGTTGAAATTATGGGTGTGCCAACGGTGCGGGATTTCCAAGGCCTCGCTTTGTCATCCCGCAATGCATATTTGAACAATGATGAGCTGGGCATCGCCCGCCAAATCAACAAACTTTTATCACGCATGGGGCAAGAACTGCGTGGAGGAGCGTCTATAGCGGAGATTGAATCCCGCGCTCACAAATCGCTTCTTGATGCAGGCTTTGATAAGGTTGATTATATCACCATCCGCGATGCCCAAACGTTACTTCCACCTGATAAAAATACAACCTCCTTACGTGCACTCATGGCCGCGTGGCTGGGCAAGGCGCGATTGATAGACAACATACCCATATAAAGGTAAAATAATAAAAACAGGAGATAGATATGGATATTGACGACATCGCAACAAAATTGGAAACCCGTCTTGCGGGCTTTAATCACACGCTCAAGCTGGATTTTGAAGAAGATGGCGTATTGTTCGTGGATGCCACGCAAAATCCTCCCGTGGTTATAAAGGAAGACAAGGATGCCGAAGTGACGCTACGCACATCCTTGGAAACCTTTGGTAAAATTTTAAGCGGGGATCAAGACCCAAACCTTGCCTTTATGATGGGCAAGTTAAAGGTGTCGGGGTCTATGGGGCTTGCGCTTAAACTAAATTCAATGCTTGAAGACTAAAATTTATATCGTATTCCTGTTGAAATAATCCCGACACTGCCACTGGTGTCGCCTATCGTGCGTGACCTTGTTCCAGCCACAGGAGATACATCTGTAATGTCCACCCGCTCCTTGGATACGTCCACATACACGCCTGACACATCAAAAGACAACCGCTCGTTCACATTGTAGGTTAAACCTGCGGCATACCATTTGCGGTCGCCATCAGGAATGCGGGTGGATCTGAACGCATCCACCGTGGGCGTGGGGTCATATTGAAATCCTGCTTTTAATTGCAGCTTGTCATTCACATCATAGCGTCCGCCAACGGCAAAGCTCCATGTGTTTTCGTATCCTTGCTCCGTAATGCTTAACCCTGTGGGAATTTTTACAGGAATATCATCAAAGTTTGACCATTTGTTCCACGTTGCGCTGCCCAAAAGCGTAAAATCACTGCCTATCTTTTGCGAAATACCAAGTGATGCGATGGTCGGAAGGTCAAGCTCGGCAGACCCGACAACGCGTGAGGTTGTCCCGCTTAACCCACCCAAAAGCCCGGAAATGGGCAGGCGGTTTGTCACATGTCCTTCCAGTGTGTGCGACAGACCTTGCTTATAATGCAGGCCAATTTTTGTGCCCTCTACTGGTTTTAACAAAAGGCCTGCATTAAACCCTGCGGTAACATCATCGCCTTCCAGTGACGTTTCACCGTCTGTTGTGGTTGACTGCGTTAAGCCAGGTGCGGGGATAGCGTTTTTTAAAGTTGCTTTGGCGTATTGCACGTTCAGTCCGCCGCCAATAGACAGCCAGTTGTTGACTTTATAAGCCGCGCTTGGCGCTACGTCCAATACCATAAGCTCACTCTCGGTGGAGTTATAACGCCCTACAAAGTCATCTTCATATTTATCCGCCAGTCCAAACGGTGCGGTCACAGCAAGCCCCAGCCATAAATTGTCGATGCTTGTAGGTGTTGAAAAGAACAGATTGGGCACAACAGCGGGGTCAAAGGGGTTTCCACCATTGCCGCCCGCTGTGGGTGTTAGCGCGGCGTTGGAGGTTGATCCATCATTTTTAAATTTTGCATCGGGGATGATAATGTGTGCGCCAGCATACATTTCTGTCTGGTCCAGCTCTGTCATACCCGCAGGGTTATAAAAGACAGTGCTGGCATCTTGCGTGTCCGCCACCGCGCCCGCAAAGGCTGTTCCTAGCCCAGATACAGATTGTTCTTGAATGTAAAAACTCGCTGCGCGAACTGGGGGTGATAATAAAAAGCTGCAAACGCAAACAAAACTTAGAACGCAATAAGAAAGACGCATAATCATTTCCTTTCACATTATTTTCAAGAGAAAGTCCTTATGCGTATAATACGCGCATCATTACTGTGCGACAAACAAAAAGCCGCAATGTTTGCCATAGCATGAGGGCATTTGTTTATTGCAACTGCGAAATCCATTGGCGGGTGATGCTGGCCATGGTCTGTGCATCATCAGATGATTTGAAAATATACAAAAGCCTGCCATCGGGGGCTATTAGATACACGAAGGAAGAATGATCCATCGTATATTCTGATAAAGACGGGTCTTGCACCTTGGCGGCGTAAATTTTATAGGCCTTGGTGGTGGCTTTAATCTGTTCTGGCGTTCCTGTTAAACCCACAAGCGAGGGGTGAAAAAGCCCAACATAGGATTTCATTTTTTCAACTGTGTCGCGCTCGGGGTCAACGGTGATGAAAAGAGGTTGTATCTTTTTGGAATCCTCTCCCAGCGTATTCAAGGCAGAGGTTATTTTGGCAAGCTCCGTCGGGCAGATAGCGGGGCAGAAGGTAAAACCAAAATAAATCAGCTTGTATGTGCCCCCATAGTTTTTTTCGGTGACTTTCTTGCCGTTGTGGTCGGTGAGTGTAAAAGGCCCGCCAAAGACATCATCCGTAACAGCCAGCAATCCATGCGGCGCATTGTCTGGAGATGATTTTTCTAGGTGTGTCAAACCGTATGCCAAGGCCATTGCCACAATCAAGGTTATAACCAGCGTTAAAATATGTTTTGTTTTCATGGCACAAAACTATTCTGAATTCGGCTCTTTGTCCACGCATGAAAAAAGGGGGCGCGAAGGTTATAAAGCCCCGCGCCCCAGCCCTATGAAAAGAAGACCTTATAAAACATCCAGCATTTCGGCCACTAAAGGATGGCGGACAATGTCTTGCTGTGCCAGCTTGACGACAGCAATGTTGGGCAGCACGTCCAGCCTGTTTGCAATGTCTGATAAGCCTGAAATACCTGCCAGAAGGTCAGACTGGTCAGGGTCACCCGTCACCACCATGGTAGAATTCCACCCAAGGCGGGATAACAGCATCTTTAACTGGCCGTAGGTGCAGTTTTGCGCCTCGTCAATCACGATAAAGGCGTTGTTTAGTGTGCGCCCGCGCATAAAACCAACAGGCGCAATTTCTATAGTGCCTTCATCCATATATTGCCGCACTTTTTTGCCGCCCATGCGGTCGCCCAGGGCATCATATAATGGGCGCAGGTACGGGGCCATTTTTTCATGCATGTCCCCGGGTAAAAAGCCCAAAGATTCCCCAGCCTCCATCGCAGGGCGTGACAAAATAATTTTCTCAACGCTCCCTTTTTCAAGTGCGTCCACGGCGGCGCAAATGGCAAGGTATGTTTTCCCCGTTCCCGCAGGGCCAATGGCAACGGTTAAGTTGTGGCTTTCAATCGCTTCCATCAATCCGCGCTGGCCATCCGATCGTGGTTTTACAGTCTTGATATAGCTTTTGTCGCGTCTTCCATCAATCTCGTCATCCAGCGGGTGCCAGTCCAGATCATCAAAAGCGGGGTGAATCACATTTCCTGATTTATGCATGCGTCCTTTTTCATTGTAGTTTTTTTTCGTTTTTTTGGACATGGGTAGATCCTTCCTGTTTGGGTTAAAGATGGACAACAAAAGCGTACTCAGTAAAAATCCTATAAAAAAAACCGCGAAGACATTGTCTTGCGGTTTATGATTACGGATTTTTTAAATCGCTGCTGGCAATGGCGTCCACTCTTTCGGCGCCGCTACCTTCATCGGGATATGTGTATCTAAGTAATATCAAGGAGAACCCTTGTGTAAGAATTAGAATGCACCTTGATTCTATCAGAGTTTTACATTTTATCCCACCCAAAAAGTTTTTATTTTTCCAACCGCATACCTTTTGGTTTCATTTTTCCGTTTAATATTTGTGCAACCACACCAAAGGAGGGGTCACCGCCCATGGCTGGCTCTGTTGGTACGGCGGTCTTGGTCACAAGCGTGTCCTTGCCTGCCTTCATCCACTTGTTCAATATGCTCAAGGCTTTTTCATTGTTTTCCAGCACAGCATCTCCCCAGTTGGAAATATAGGGAGGCTGTTTTGCAATCCCGTCCTGCCGTTCATTGATGTCATAAGCAATGGCGCGGAATACTTCCATCAAATTATATTCGGCTCTGGTTGTAAGAACATTAATACCCATGGCTACCCTCTTTGCTTTTGTGTGGCGTGGTTGGCGGGTTTTATACAAAAAACACGGTTTAAAATCAACAAAATTATGAAAATTATTATTTCCTCAAGTTCTGGTCCAAGGCACTCGCACCGCTCTGGTCACTTTGCACAAAATACATCTTGAATTTATTCCTATTTGTGATAGAATATTGCTCGTAAACACCACCCGTGCGCCAAAAGCGTGCGGGTTTTTTATTTTTGAAAATGATTTATTATGTCTATATTTGATTTTTACAATGATTTAAAGCTCAAAGCCCCTGTGGGCAACATCCTTCAAAAACACTGATTTTGATGTGGAGGATGTGATTGAGTTTTATGACAGGTATTTTGATGACGCCATGGAAAGCGCAAAGCTGGGCCACGAAAGAAAAAATCTTGGCAAAACCATTCGCGGGTTAGAACTTTTGGGAAAACTGGATAATAAAGTCGGGCATGCTGTGGCCGACACGTTTTTTAAAAATGGAAGCGAGGTAGCTGTTAAAATTATTCAAAGGTCTTTGAATGAATATTTGCCGCCCAGGGAAAGATTTAAAACTGATCGATCTATAGGCTCTGGCAATTATAAAATGTTACAGGACATCGCTTCGAACAAAGAAAAATCCAGGGCTTTTTTAAAAATACTTGCCCAAAAACGCACTGAAAAAGAAAAAGACAGTTCAAAAGAAAAAGCGCGGATAGAATATTACCTAAAGTCATTAGAGTGATTAGCGGCATCTTTCGCAGAAGGGTAACAATATTCATTAGGATCGATGCGAGCAATTTTTTTTGTGAACATATCAATGTATCTATATATGTTATCCTTGCAAATATCTCCAGCTTTTTGAAGACGACAATATTTGGGATGACCCTTTCTTGAAAAGGTCATCTCCCCTTTATAGTGACAATATTCTTCATCACCCTCTTTTTTGTATATGTCGTCGTCGTCAAAAGATTCAAGTGTTCCGTTCATTGTAAAGTTGTTTTTTGAAATTTTTGTAATATTGCCTTTCAGCCGGACATACCCGCCTTCTATGTAGTCGGGATAACGAAAATTTGGATAAAAACAGATATGTTCTGCATCCACCTTGTATGTTTTTTTATGGACTGATATCGCCCCAGTGCCAAATTCACTGTAAAAACCAGGAAGATAGCCACTTGTTAAACCATATTGTGAGAACAAATGCCGCCCCAGCAAAAGGGCGGCCTCGTCCTCGTCTTCGACAATGGTTTTGGCGGGCTCACTTTGCGCTATTACCGCAGTGGGCATCAACAAAAATGTCAGAATCAGAAAAAGGTTCTTCATGGGAATGGATAGTGCCAAATGATTTTAATCTTCACGATAAGAATGTCTTAATGTTGACCAACATTCCTATTTAAAAAAATGTGGACTTAGTCCACCAACATTAACCATTGGGGGTGAAAACAACGCAAAAACGTTAAAGGTCTTCAGGCCGCTTTTGCCATGGCGCGGGCGTCTTTGGTGGTTTTTTGAATCATCCACCACGCCACTTTGGATATGCCTTTGCCTGCAAAGCCCTTGGGGTCAAACCCGCACGCTTTGAACACCATGGCGACCGCGCGGTCAACCTGAGGCGCCTGATAGTAGGAATAGGCGCGCTTCATATATTCACGGTTCCATGTTTTGCGGTCATACACATCATTGTCGTTCGCGTTGGCGGCGAAGAAGGCATAAGAGAGTTCATCATCCTCTGATTCCGCAATGCGTGAGAGGGCCACTTTCAGCCGCGCCCATTTTCCCATGTTCTCCCGCGCAAGGTAGCGGTTGAGCGTGTCATAAAAAAGTTTGTAGTGGCGGAATTCATCGCCCGCAATTTTCGCGCAGATTTCTTTTAAAACAGGCTCGTCTATGCCGGTGCCAATGGCGGAGTAATAAGAGGACGTTCCCGTTTCCACCATACAGCGTGCCACCATCTCCGCCGCGCGTGATCCGCGCACGGAAGTGTCATTGTGAAGATGCTCTATCTGGTATCCTTGGCGAAATTTGTCCATGGCGCGCTCAAGGCTCCAAGTTGGGTCAACGGTTTCGGCCCATTTGCCAAGTGATTTGCCATGCTGCACCTCTTCGGTTGCCCAGCAACGGGACATTTCCTGAAACGCAGGGTCGTCGGCAAACACGCGCTCAAGATAAGATGAGTACGCCACCGCGTTATATTCCACCAAAGCTGCCGCCTTGACCACTTTTATAAGGTCGGGCGTTACCTTGGACAGGTCAATCTTGGAATAGTCTATCTCGTTCATATCCCAGTGGGGCAGGCTCATGGCGTCTTCTCCTTAACTATAAGAGGCTGTTTTACGCCTATTGTGGGCGTGCTTCAAGCGTGGGCTGATAAAAGGTTGCAATCTATGGCCAATTTGTTAGATAATGGTTTTAACGCACGTGTCTATGGCCCTTCCCAATAAGAAGTTATGGTTATGCTACGACGGAAACCTTACTGTTTAACCGAGGCTAAGCCGCCTCCTTTATATGGGTTTAACGTTGATGGAAAACAACCTTATCGGTGGGGCCCCGATGTCCCCACGCACATCTGCACCTTCAAAAATTGATAACCTTGATTCTTTTATCATGGAACAAAAACCACAATTTCCTGTGGCTGTTTTACGTCCCGATAAGCTGACCAATCGCGCACAGGAATTTACAAAAACATTTCCAGGGCGCGTCTTGTATGCCGTAAAGTGTAATCCTGATGTCAGGGTTTTAAAGGCCTTGATAGCGGGCGGTGTAAACAGCTTTGATTGCGCCTCCATTGGTGAAGTACGCCTTATAAAACAGCTAAAGCCTGATGCCGTCATCTACTTTATGCACCCCATCAAGTCGCGTGAAGCCATACACGAAGCCTATGTTACGCATGGCGTGCGCGCCTTTGTTCTGGACAGCGCGGATGAACTGCAAAAAATACTTGATGTCTTGCAGGGCGCGGATGATTTAAAATTGTTTGTGCGCATGGCCTCACCCAAACAAAAAGTGGCCACAGACTTTTCGGCAAAGTTTGGCGCGCCTCCCATGATGATGGGGGCGTTGTTACAGACCGCGCGGCCACATTGTGCGCAGCTTGGCATCTCTTTCCATGTTGGCACGCACTGTATGGATACGGTGGCGTATGAAAAAGCCGTTTCGATTGTTTGTGATGTTATAGCCACCTGCGGTGTTTTGGTGGAGGCACTGGATATTGGCGGCGGTTTTCCAGCGACGCTTGATAAGGAAAATCCACCCCCGCCGCTGCAGGATTATTTTGGCGTTGTCCAAAAAACACTTGCCGCGCATGGCCAATCACACCTTGAGCTGTTGTGTGAGCCTGGGCGCTCCATGGTGGCTTCGGGCGGTGAGCTTGTCGTGCGCATTGAAGGACGAAAAGGGGATTTATTGTTTATGAATGATGGCACCTATGGCGGAATGCTTGAAGGCGGGCCTTTGGTGGATTTGGTTTATCCGCACCGCGTCCTTCGCACCAAAGCCAGTGCTCTTTCTGGCAATGTGCAAGAGTTTCGTCTGGCGGGGCCAAGTTGTGATTCCACGGACATGATGAAAGGGCCTTATATCTTTCCCGATAATATCGGGGAGGGGGATTATATTGTGTTCGGGCAGCTTGGCGCCTATGGCGAAATCACCCGCACACCTTTCAATGGCTTTGATCAGGTTATCCGTGTGGAGTTGTCCGAGAAGAAGAAACAAAAGTCCAAAAAAGCGGCTTAAAGTTTTGAAAATAAAAACTGATCTGTTGAATGGCTTTATTTTATGCTAGTATTTTTTGCATGAAATATTTGTCTTCTGGTCAATGTCGTGCGGCACGCGGGCTCTTGGGGTGGAGTCAGCCAGATTTGGCAAAACACTCCCAAATACATGTCCAAACAATAAGTGCTTTTGAAAAAGGTAACAGTACACCTAGTAAGCGTACTTTAAAAAGAATTACAAAAGTTTTGGAGGACTCTGGCATAGAGTTTATGGACCATGATGGTTTAAGAAGAAAACAATCTGAATTAGTAAGATTTCAAGGTGCTGATGGCTTTGAATCTTTTCTAGACGATGTATATTTGACCGCAATACGTACAGGCACAAAAGACACTCCATGTGAGATTTTTCTTTCAAATGTTTATCATCCAAATTGGATCAAATGGCTGGGTAAAGAAAAATGGGCCAACCACGTCAAACGTATGACAGAGGCTCGGGATATCATGGATGTCAGAATAATTATAAAAGAGGGGGATATAAATTTTCCTGCATCTGCTTACTCGAAATATAAATGTTTCCCTGTAAAATTTTTTAATGACAAATCATTTTATTCTTATGAGGATAAGTTGGCATTTTTAAATTTCCAAAAAGAGAATGTTGAAATCACAATTATGCGTCAGCCAGAATTCGCGCATGGCTACAGAGTGCTTTTTAAAATTGCTTGGGATTATTTTGCAAAGAGTCCTTCTAAGATAAAATAAAAACCCCGCACAACGCGGGGTTTTTTCCAGAGTTCAAAATGATTACTCTGCCGCAATAACCTCTTTGGCGTCATCATCCGTGCCGCCAATCTTCTTGCCGTAATTGCCTGAAAAGACATCATCGGAAAATACTTCTTCCCATGTGCCGCCTGTGCTTGCCCTTGAATATTCGGTCGCGCGGTTTTCAAAGAAGTTTGTGTGCTCTGCCCCGTTCAACATTTCATCCATCCAAGGCAATGGGTTTTTATTCATACCAAAAATAGGTTGAAGGTTCAGCTGTTGAAGGCGACGATCGCCAATATAACGGATATAGTTTTTTACTTCTTTTGGGGTTAGGCCTTGAATCTCGCCTGCTTCGAACGCAAGGTCGATAAACGCATCTTCAAAACCCACAATCGTGCGGCAACATTCAGTAATTTCGTCTTGAAGCTCCTTGTCCCAGATGTCCTGGTTTTCGTTGATGAAGGAGTTGAACAATTTAATCATGGATAAACAGTGCAATGTTTCATCCCGCACTGACCATGTGACAATCTGCCCCATACCCTTCATTTTATTAAAGCGTGGGAAGTTCATCAAAATTGCGAACGATGCAAACAATTGCAACCC
Source organism: Pseudomonadota bacterium (assembly GCA_963204715.1). Lineage (GTDB taxonomy): Bacteria > Pseudomonadota > Alphaproteobacteria > Micavibrionales > Micavibrionaceae > Micavibrio_A. Next base: position 42,901 of record CAUJHK010000076.1, read on the forward strand.
TTCAGTGAACGCGCCAAACATGGCCATGGTTTTGGCAATGTCACGGCGGGACTTCATAGACACGTTTTGCATGTAGTCAAACTTGTCTTTCATTTCCTTGTATTTCAAGAACGCGGAATATTCGACTTCTGGCATACCAATGGTATCAAGCAAGTGTGAATAGGCGGCGATGTGAACGGTTTCAATGTTGGAGAAAGCGGAGAGCATCATGGTCACTTCGACGGGGCCAAACACTTGGGAGTAATGGCGCATATAGCAGTTGTTTACTTCCACGTCGCTTTGCGTGAAGAAACGAAAAATTTGTGTCATCAAATTACGTTCTGAATCGGTCAGGTTCTTCTTCCAGTCGCGCACGTCTTCGGCCAATGGCACTTCTTCTGGGATCCAGTGAATGCGCTGTTGCGTCAACCACGCCTCATAGCACCACGGATACAAAAACGGCTTATACACATGGCGCTCTTGCAGTAGGGGTGAGTTGGATCTTCCGATATCTTCGATTGATTTTTGGGCCATGTTTCTTACTCCTGATTTTTTTAAAATTACGATTCCGACTGTAGAGTTTTACCCCCCGAATCCGAGTCATTTTGATGATTCATCCACAGCTTTGGGTTCAAGGGGTGGAATCAATATATAGAGATATTGATGCAATAATCATACAATATGTGGTGTTTTTGTCGAGGGGGCAGCGCAATCTTTTATCACATTTTTTATTAAATTTTTTTAACGTGCCGTCACGTCTCTTTTGTCATTCTCAAGGAGATAAAGGACACGCCGTTCATAACAGAAAAAAATCCCCGCGAACATTGCGGGGATTTTAAAATAAGATGGGTGCGAATTGCCGCTTGAGTCCCTAGATTGAAAACTTTACACCACTTTCGTGGTTGGCTTTTCTAGTAATGATTGGCAAGCAATCCTGAACTATATCTTCCCGTATCCTTTCGGGGGGAAACCAAAAAATTCATCCAAACTTTTTGGCAGTCTCTCATAAGTAAAAACTTTTGAGTTGGACACTATTAGTCTTACCCGATTTTTCCCCTTTTAAACATTATATCCAATGTGGATGCACTGGTACTCATTGGGGACTAACAAAAATTTGGCCATAATGTGGTTTCCTTTCTGTTAAACTTGTTTCTACTGGCACGCCAAACATTCATCATATTTTGCGGCGCCTTGTTCGGTCAGCTCTGGCTCGCGGCCTTGGCTTTCACGCGCGCGCACCCATGATGCGTTGCTTTCCGCCCGTTGAATGGATTTTGATCGGCAGTAATACAGTGATTTCACGCCTTTCTTCCATGCTTCGAAATGGATGCGGTGTAAATCGGCCTTATGCACGTTGGCGGGTAAGAACACGTTCAAAGATTGCGCTTGGCATACAAATGGTGTGCGGTCGGCGGCGTGTTCAATCAACCATCTCTGGTCAATTTCAAACGCGGTTTTAAACACGTCTTTTTCTTCGGGCGTTAGGAAGTCCAAATGTTGAACAGACCCTTCATTGGTGAAAATGGATGACCAGATGTCATCGGTGTTTTGACCATGTGCTTCCAGTATTTTTACAAAGTACGGGTTTTTGACGGGGAAGGATCCCGACAATGTTTTGTGCGTGTACGCGTTCGCGGCCACAGGTTCAATGCCGGGGCTTGCGCCGCCGCAGATAATGGAGATAGAGGCCGTAGGCGCAATCGCCATTTTGTTCGAAAACCGTTCCATGATTCCATAGTCCGCGGCATCAGGGCATGCACCACGTTCCTGCGCCAGTTTAATGGACGCATCGTCCGCGCCGCGTTTTATGTGTTGGAATATGCGTCTGTTCCAGACCTTGGCCATCACGCCTTCCATCGGAATCATTTTTGATTGCAGGAAGGAGTGGAAGCCCATCACGCCAAGCCCGACAGAGCGTTCACGCATCGCGGCATATTTGGCGCGCTTCATGGAATCAGGCGCTTTTTCAATGAAATCTGATAGCACGTTATCAAGGAAACGCATCACATCTTCAATAAATTGCGGGTGGCCTTGCCATTCCTCAAAATTCTCAAGGTTCAAGGATGACAGGCAGCAAACGGCGGTGCGGTCATTGCCCAAATGGTCTTTGCCTGTGGGGAGTGTAATTTCTGAACACAGGTTTGACATCTTCACGTTCAATCCCGCCATTTTGTGGTGGTCAGGAATTTTGTCATTCACATGGTCGATATAAATGATGTACGGCTCGCCTGTTTCAATGCGGGCGGTGAGCAGACGAATCCACAAATCACGCGCTTTTACTTTTGATACAACCGCATTGTCTTTGGGAGACCGCAAAGGGTATTCCTCGTCATTTTCGATGGCGAGCATGAATTTGTTGTCCACCAACACACCTTGGTGAAGGTTGAGCGCTTTTCTGTTTGGATCGCCACCGGTTGGACGGCGCATCTCGATAAATTCTTCAATCTCCGGGTGCCAGATAGGCAGGTAAATCGCGGCAGAACCACGGCGGAGCGAGCCTTGGGAAATAGCCAATGTTAAGGAGTCCATCACGCGGATAAACGGAACGATACCGCTCGTTTTTCCATTCCGACCGACTTTTTCGCCAATGGAGCGAACATTCCCCCAATAAGATCCAATGCCGCCGCCCAAGGATGCCAGCCAGACATTTTCATTCCAAAGGGCAACAATGTCTTCCAATGAGTCTTGTGTTTCGTTCAAGAAGCAGGAAATAGGAAGCCCGCGTGACGTCCCGCCATTTGATAGAACGGGGGTGGAGGGCATAAACCATAGTTTGGAGATGTAATCATACAAGCGCTGGGCATGGGCGCTATCATCCGCATAATAAAGGGCAACGCGCGCGAACAAATCCTGCGGTCCTTCTTCAGGCAGCAAATAGCGGTCATAGAGCGTCTCAATCCCGAATTTTGTAAGATTGGAATCGCGGCTGCGATCTATCTGAACTCTGTTGCCGCCTTGTATTTGAGCATAATCAAACATGCCTTTACTCCCCGAAATGGTAAAAGTTATTCACAAACTGTGGATTTCTTATGTGGATAGCCTGTGGTTAAAACCACAAGCCATAGTGGTTAGTTCTTCTTGATGATACAACATCGTGGGTGTCTGTCTATACAAAAACAACAAAACACACAGCTGGTATTTGCGTGGCACATACCATGGAAAACACCCCTCAACGCGTTGAAAATGGCTGACATTTTTTCGCCACATTCGAATTGGTTAATTTAAAAGACCAAATATTTCAAAATTACAGCTAATGAAAAGTCATTTTTTTGAAGCAATCGCCTCCCCTATTTTGCCCCCCATTTTCACTAACGCAAGGATTCGCGCGTCTTACGAAAACGATTCGCAAGAAGAAGGGCGAATCAGTGTGTGAATGCGTTTCTCTCCCTTTTATCTCTATCGTCACACTCCGTAATTTTCTTATCGTCATACTCCGTAATTTTCTTATCGTCATACTCCGCGCAGGCGGAGTATCCAGTTTTTAAAAAGAGCATTCCCCTCTTGTCAAAGGGCGGGGAAGGTTTGGACGGGGGATATTTTTTAAGTTTTAACCACAGCGGCCACAACGCGCACAGCGATGTTTAGTCATTGTCTTCATACTTTTCGTACGCTTCTGGGTTTAAATTTTTAGTATCATAGGGCAAAACATTATTGAATTTATTCCTATTTGTGAAATAGAAAGTTCGTAAATTCGCCCTTTGTGCCCGCTGTGTTCGCTGTGGTGAATAAAGCTTTTTTTGCTTTTGCTCAAAAATTACGCAAGCGAGTCCGAAAAGGCCAACATTCTGGAAAACAAAGAAAGGAAGCGGCGAGAAAATTTCTTCAAAATCAAAAAACGAACTGAACAAAAGTTAACGCCCCCTCATGGACAAAGGGCAATAGTTAACGCATAAAAGAAGCGCATATATATAAGGAGTCATAAGTTTATGTCATCACTGCGCCGCAACCGCCACACCAAAATCGTCGCCACGCTGGGCCCTGCTTCGGGCAATCCTGAGATGATGGAAAAATTATTTTTGGCGGGGGTGGATATGTTCCGCATGAATTTTTCCCACGGCACGCATGAGGCGCATGAAAAGAATTTAAAAAGCGCGCGGGCGCTGGAAGCGCAATATGGCCGCCCCATCGCCATGCTGGCAGATTTGCAAGGCCCTAAAAACCGCATCGGAAAATTTAAAAATGACCGCATAGAATTCGAAGATGGCCACGTCATCCGCTTTGATCTGGATTCGGCGCTGGGGGATGAAAACCGTGTGTGTCTGCCACACCCTGAGGTGATTGCGGCCATGCATGTGGGCTCTGAAATTTTGCTCGATGATGGAAAAGTCCGCGCGAAGATTAAGGAGCAGGGTAAGGATTATCTGGTTGCGCAAATTATGGCGGGCAGCAAATTATCCAACAATAAGGGCTTTAACATTCCAGGCGTGATTATTCCCATGCCAGCCTTAACTGAAAAAGATTTGATAGATTTGGATGCCGCGCTGGCCATGGGCGCAGATTGGGTTGCGCAAAGCTTTGTGCAAACGGCCAAGGATGTGCAAGAGGCAAAAGATATTATCAAGGGTCGTGCCGCATTGATGGCAAAAATTGAAAAGCCTTCCGCGCTGGAATTCTTTGGCGAAATTTTAGAGCATGTGGATGGCATTATGCTGGCGCGTGGTGATCTGGGTGTGGAAATTCCACCTGAAGATGTGCCTTCGGTGCAAAAGCGAATCGTTCGTCAAACGCGCGATGCGGGCAAACCTATTATTGTCGCCACACAAATGTTGGAATCGATGATTGAATCACCAAGGCCCACGCGCGCTGAAGCGTCCGATGTGGCGACAGCCGTGTATGATGGCGCGGATGCTGTTATGCTCTCGGCTGAAACGGCAGCAGGGAAATACCCTGTGGAATCGGTAGAGATTATGAACCGTATTTGCCATTCCACAGAAAGTGATGAGGCATATCGCGGCATTATCCGCTCCAACCATCCACAAACTGAAATGGATGCATCTGATTCCATTACTGTGGCGGCAGCCGCCGTGGCCAGCGACATTGGCGCGGTCTGTATCGCCAACTACACAACGTCAGGCGGGACAACCTTGCGCACATCGCGCCAGCGCCCAGAGGTGCCCATTTTGTCTTTAAGCCAGAATTTGGAAACCTGCCGCCGCCTTGCTTTGTCTTATGGTGTGTATCCCGTCCACATGCCCGAAATTTCTACGTTTGCAGAAACTGTGGAATGGGCAACCAAGCTCGCCAAAGAAAAGGGGCTTGCCAAAAAAGGTGAGCGCATTGTTTTAACCGCTGGCGTGCCGTTCGGGCAGTCAGGTTCTACCAACGTGCTTCGGATTGCAACCATTGAATAGATGAAGATCTTCTTTGATATAGATGGTGTTCTAATTGACGGGTTTCATACCAATCCCGCACGCCAGAACAGATGGGACAAAACCATTGAGCAAGATTTGGGTATAGACCCCGCCAAGTTTCAAACCATTTTCAAAGGCTGGTTTTTAGAAGTGGTTCAAGGACGCCTTGGTTTTGAAGAAGAAATGGATCGCTGGCTGGCTCAGGAAGGGTATGATTTGAAAGCCAAGCGCGTAATTGATTACTGGCATCAAAAAGATTCAAGCTTGAATAGGGATATCTGGGACGCCGCCCAGAAACTTTCCCACCTTGAAGGTGTGTCCCTTTATACAGCGACAAACCAGACTCATGAACGCATCCGTTATTTGCGCGACCATCTGGGCTTTGGAAAATACTTCAAAGATTTTTTCTATTCGGCAAGACTAGGCTGTCTGAAATACGACCCCTCATATTTTGCCGCAATAGAAGAAGAGTTGCATTTTAACCCGCACGTTGAAAACCATCTATATTTCGATGACGATAAAAAGAACATAGAGGTTTCATCTGCGCGAGGGTGGAATGCGGTGCTTGTCGATGGTGCGCAGGACGTGACTATGCATCCATTAATCCAAAGTCTGCTGGGGTGATGTTATAACGACATCATGTTATCTTGAAGACGAAGCAACCACAGTCACGTTTGTTTTTGGCTTGGTGTGCAGCCACCAGCTATCACGGTTGATGGAGAATATGGGTTTATAGTGTGATACGCGGTCAACATGCGTGACGGTTTTTATCTGGTTGTCCAAAAGCACAGGGCCGTTGTCGGTGTACACAACCAAAACAGCATGCGGAACATTTTTTTGTAAGTCCTGCAAGACCAGAATGCGCATGCGTTCTTCAGGAATACCAAGAGCGCGCAACGCCACATATTTGGTAATCGCGAAGTCTTCGCAATCTCCGCCATTTTGGATAAACTCAATTGGTGAGGCCCAGTAGTCGCTTTTGCCGTATATGTCTGAATCATTGATATAGGGGATGCGGTTTACTATCTCATTCACGCCCGAGACCACTTTGTTCATGGGAAGGCCGCGCAGGAATTCAATTTGAGATTTAAATTGGTTCATGGTGTTTTGTCCGCTTTGCGTGTTGAGCGCAGCGTCAAAATGTTCAAACATCTGCGTCCATTTTGTAAAGGCCGCCAGCGATTTTGATTCCTTTTCGGCAGATCCGAATATTTTGGGGTATTGTCCCATTGGCGCATAGGCGGCCGCCTGCTGAAAGGCCACGCGGGCGGGTACATCCTTAATGCTTGCCGCTCTGGCCTGCTTGATACTGCCCATGCCCGAGAATGACAAGAAGATGGTCAAGGTTGCCATCATAAAACGCAAGAGGAATTGTTCTACAAGAGTTTGTCTGATAACGGTGCTGTCGACAATATCATCATCCACCAAAACCTGGCCAAGCGTTTTGCCTGTATGTTTGGAAACGACCAAAGCCTGTTGTAATTCATGGGTAGAGATAAAACCGTCAAGGACAAGAAGTTCTCCAAGGCGGTTTTTGTGAAGACGGATTTTCATTCCCGTCAAAACGCCTTTGTTCTCTTTCTTATGGCGGCGAGTATCCCTCACGTGCGCAAATCCCCTGACATAGCAACGACTAACACTATAATTCCATCTTCCAGTATGTCGCAAAACAGTTTAAGAAATATTAATATCCTTACAAAAAACTGGCATTTTTGGTTAAAAGCTGGTTAATAGAAGCAGGCTTTTTGGGATAGAAAAACAGTGAAAAACGGGCAAAAAATACTTCAGAACTTCGCAGGGCAAAAAATTCTCGTCGCGGGGGATTTGATGCAAGACCGCTTTGTCTATGGCGAGGTCAACCGCATCTCCCCTGAAAGCCCCGTGCCTGTGTTGTCCATCACGCATGAAGACGTCATGCTGGGCGGTGCGGGCAACGTCATTTCCAGCCTGCATGCGCTGGGTTGTGTGCCTGTTCCCTTTGCTGTGGTGGGGGATGATGAAGCGGGCAAAAAACTATGCGCCATGCTGTCTTCGCACAAGCTGGATATAGCGGGCGTGATGGTGGATAACAGCAGGCCAACCACAATCAAAACCCGTTATGTGGCACAGCGGCAGCAATTGCTGCGCAGTGATTTTGAAAAGACTCACGCGCTGTCTGCCGCCCTTCAAAAAGAGGTATTGGCCAAAGTGGCGCAGGTTATGCCAGCCATGCGTGCGGTTGTTTTGTCAGACTACGGCAAAGGGTTTTTAACCAAAGACCTGATAGAGGGCATTATTGCGCTGGCGCACAAGCACAATATCCCTGTTCTGGTTGATCCGAAGGGGGATGATTACACGCGCTATCGCGGTGCCGATGTCGTTACACCCAACCGTAAGGAGCTGGCACAGGCATCAGGCTATGATCATGTTAAAACCGATGACGAGATAATTTGCAGCGCGCAAAAAATTATCAAGGATTGCGGCATTGCCTGCGTGGTCGCCACGCGCTCCGAAGATGGTTTGAGCGTTATATCAAAGGCGGGGGATGTTGTTCATATACCCACAAAGGCGCAGGAAGTGTTTGATGTATCGGGGGCGGGCGATGCTGTTATTGCAACGCTTGCTGCGTGCCTTGCCACGGGGGCTGATACAAAGGATGCGGCCATCATGGCCAATTACGCAGGCGGTATAGTCGTCTCAAAATCAGGCACCACGCCAGTGCGGCGGGCTGAACTGGAAAGTGCACTTGGGGATGATGCGATGCCATCATCGCCCCATAGTGCAATGATAACAGGCTCTTTTGACGAGGCGGCAGAACAGGTGCGCACCTGGCAGGCCATGGGCCTGAAGGTTGGTTTAACCAATGGGTGTTTTGATATTGTCCATGCAGGGCATGTCAATTACATCAATCAGGCACGCGGGAAGTGTGATCGTCTTGTGCTGGCCCTCAACCATGATGATTCAGTGAAAATTTTAAAAGGCCCGACCCGCCCCGTGAATGACGAGAACGCGCGGGCGGTTGTGATAGGCGGCCTTGGCGCAGTGGATATGGTTGTGTTTTTTGGCGCCAGAAAAGCGGGAGATGACAACACGCCCTGCGCCCTTATTGAACGTGCGAAACCAGACATCTATTTCAAAGGCGGCGATTACACGATAGACCAGCTTCCCGAAGCAAAGATTGTCATGGGTTATGGCGGCGAGGTGGCCATTATGGCCATGCATGAGGGCTTTAGCACCACCTCCATCATCCAAAAGACCAGCAAGGCTGGATAGGCTTATTTGGTGCTCTAAGCTATAATCATCCACAACATATAGATGTTTTTACAAAACCAGTCTTGACACAGGTCGATTTATTGAGAATAATTCTCATTAACAAAGCGGCCTCCTTTCGCCTCGCCGTCATCGTTTCTACCACTGCTCACATAAACCACCTGCTGATTTGAAGGAGGGTGCCATGCTGCACGATCTCTACCTGCTCTCTTGTTATTTTGAACCATCACAGGCTTTGCTGTACGAAGAGGCCCTTGAAGAACGATATGGGCAAGAAGCGCTCAGGGAGGCCCTTTTGGCGGGCTGGATAGAGCTTTATGTTGTCCCTGCCTTTATCAAAAGCCCTGCGCGTCTTATGTGCCGCCTGACAGATTCAGGAATAGGAAAAATAGAACAACCCGAAGCCCGTACGGTTTGAAACGTACTATACGGGGCGTATGATCCTTGCTATCCTGAGCATGGAATTTCAACCAGTAATCACGGGCTTGCCTCTTATGATGTTAAAAAAAATACCTGTTCTTTTTGTTCTTTGTGGCAGCGTCGGTGCCCTGGCCGCTTGCCAGGTGCCCCACGCTTTTCCATCAGGGTATGTCCATCATGGCAAGGAGTTTAAGTCGGCCACGCCCCCGCCGTCCTCAAAATTTACCATGGTACAACGCGCCACCATGGGCGTGGAACAGGCCGAACAGTTCCGCCTTGCGGTGTATAGCCTTGTTGAAAACCTGACAACGCGCGCTGGTCTGCCACCCAAGCCTGTTTATGTTTTGCGCGCTGATTCCATGACGCCTTTTTATGCCAACATTGACAATGATGTGCGCGAATCTTTGCGGCATATGGGGTATAGACTTTCTGACACGCCAGAAGGTGCCTATATCATGACATATAATGCCATGGCTATAAAACCACCAGAGATGCCAAAAGGCACGGAACCAGCGCCGATAGTTATATCTGCGCAGGAAAACGCGGCTGTGCCAAACGTTACCATTGGTCTTTTCGTTCATGATGGTGTGGGCGAACAAAGCAAGCTTTTAACCAAGGAAGAGGGCGACTTTTACATTCGCGGTGCGGATGTTATGAGCATTCCCTTCGCCCAGTTCAAGGATGTAACCAATCCTGCGTTGACTTCAGCGGAAGACAGAACAGTGCGCGTCCAGACAACGGAATAAAATGACAAAAGCATCACCCCTTGCAATACTGGCTATTTTTTTGGCGATGCCTTTGGGGGCATGTGGTGTTTTTGTTGCGGGCGTGGCCGCGCCCAGTATTTTAAAACAGGAAAAAGTAAACGTCACCAACGCATCACATGCCGCGGCAGACATTCTGGCGCAGCAATCACAGCGCAAGTTTGACCGTCAGGAAAACCTTCTGGTTGTGTCTGATTTGCAGGAAATAGTTGATACCAGCCAAAAAGAGATCATTGAAAACCCGCAAGTGGGAAAAGTTATTGCGGGCCAGATGCGCACGCGGTTTTTGGAGCTGGGTTATAACATATTTGAAAATAGCAACACTCAAGGCTCAAAAAATATGGCCGTTGTGACGGGCACATATTCCATCCGTGGCAACAAAATGCAAGTTTATGTGCGCATGACCAACCAAAAAACGGGAGAGGTTATTGGCCTTCACGAATATTCTTTGCCTGTGACCTACGATATCAAAAAATATATGACACGGGACAAAAACGGTGTTCCGCCGATGCCGCATATCATATAAAAAAAACCGCTGTTTTTATCGCTCTAACAAAACTCTATAATAATGATACGTGCCGCCATTGCAGCGCACGCAAAGCTCTTTAGCAGGAGATTTTGGTATCTCCGCTGATGATAAAGTGTTGGTGGACGCTCCTGACAAATATGTACCTGTAAAAGGATTTGCCGAATCATAAATACAGCCATTGGCCACAGGGTCTATGTCATTGTCCAGATTGACAGGTTGCTTGAGTGAGATGTTTATTTTTTCGCACGCGGCTCTTGTGACATTGGGCAGGACGGTAATCAGCTCGGCACGGCTGCTTGCTGGCGTGTCCGTACCTATGTCAGGGATGTGGGTTGTTGCATAAAACTGCCATTGTGTTCCATCGTTCAAATTGGCTGGCGGGGCTTTATATTCAACACCGCCACCAGTGGGGTCAAACACCTGCCTGTCGGGCTCATCTGTGATAAGGCCATAATTGACAACGGAATCAGGATGGGCAAACCGTATATCCGCCTCGCTTCTTTGATTTCTGCTCAAAATATTATTCACACCGCGTTCAAGGTCTGCGGCATCACCAAACATTTTTTGCACACTGACAGCAATTTTATCCGCATCAATGCCCGCGCCTTCCTGCGCGTTACCTTTTAAAAGTACAATTAAAATGCCCAAAAGAAAAATGCCGCCCAGAATATAAATCAGCATATTGCCAGACTGGTTTTGTCGTCGGCTATGGTAGAAGAAGCGCATCATTGCGGCGCAACCGGCAGGCAATCACGGAAATAGCGGCAAGCTTCTATGGCCTGCTCTTTTGTCAGGCCGCCCAGCCTTGCGCGGAACAAATACCCTGCACCAGATTCCAGTGGGGCCACAATGCGGCTGGCGTGGGAGAGGCTTGCGGGCAGTTTTGTTTTGGCAATCATCAAAGCATCATCCGTGGCCACACGGCTGGCATAGGCCCCAATTTGGACAGACCATAAATCAGATGATGCCGTGGGTGTAACAGCAGGTTGTTGTAACACCTGTCCTTGTACGGCGGATACGGGCTGGACAATGGCTGGGGAAGCATTGGGTGCTTTGGGCTTATAGTCACCTTTGTAAAGGGCTGCGGAAAGCAAGCCTGCCTCTAGCCTGCGAGTGTCTGCACCGTCAAAATCACCCTCTCCTGTCACTTCGCTATATTCTCCGCGGTTGATGGCACTCTTTATTTCCTGCGCAGCTTTGGCGGCGGGGTCAGGTTCAGGCAGTGCCACATCCCCTGCAAATCCTTGTACGGGGGCTTGCGCCACGGTCAGGCGACGGGAAGTATCGAGAGATGAGAGGCTGGTAAAACTCTGGTCCGTCGGGCGGGCGGGTTGAAGCTGCTGGTTTTGCGCGTATTGCGGCGGGAGCTGAAGTGTGTTTGGCGCAGGTGTGCCCGAGGTGGTTTTAAACACGGGTTTTACAGGTGGCGGCGATATCACACTGCCCGCAGAGGGTGCGCGTGCTTCACGCACAGGAAGGGCCGCAGGCTCCACACTCAAAATAGGTTTGGGGGCTTTGGCAAGGCGCACGGAATCAACATTCCTGAAGCCCTTGTTCAAAAGTTCAGCCATGTGGTCATTGCGGGTTTTGGAGGTGCGACCACCAAAGACCACGCCTATCAACCTGTTGTTTCCATGCTTGGCAGAGGCAATCAGGTTAAAGCCTGACGGGTTGATAAAACCTGTTTTGAAGCCATCCATGCCAGGATATGTGTTCATCAGCCTATTGTGGTTGGTCATGGTTTTACCACGGTATGTGAACTGCTTTGTACCAAAGTAGCGGTAATAATTGGGGTAGCGGTGGATGATATATCTGGCAAGGGTGGCCATGTCGCGCGCGCTTGATATTTGCGCAGGGTTGTGAAGGCCAGAAGCATTGCGAAAGTTTGTTGAATTCATGCCAAGGCTGTGTGCGCGGGACGTCATTTTTTGGGCAAAGCGGGATTCGCTTCCAGCCAGATGTTCCGCAATCGCCACGGTGATGTCATTGGCTGATTTCGTGACCACGGCCAAAATGGCATCCTCCACGCGGATGGAAGAGCCCGCCGTAAGCCCCAGCTTGCTGGGCTGCTGGGCTGCCGCCCTTTGGGAAATCATGATGCGGTCGTTCAAACGCACGCTCCCGCGTTCCATGGCTTCAAACAAAAGCAGTAATGTCATCACCTTGGTCAGCGAGGCGGGGTGGAGCTTTTTGTCAGCATTGCTTTCGGACACCACAACGCCTGTATCA
>CAUJHK010000077.1 GCA_963204715.1 Pseudomonadota bacterium
CCCCTGTTGAAGTATTCCCGACTGAAAAATGGGATTTGATTATTCCCATCTACCTGACTTCCGCTTTTCACATGACGCGCCACGCCCTGCCCCATATGAAGGCCGCAGGATGGGGACGGATTATAAACCTTGCATCCGCCCACGCTCTGGTGGCCTCTCCGTTTAAATCCGCTTATGTGGCCGCCAAACACGGCCTTGCAGGTTTAACAAAAACCGTCGCACTGGAAGTGGCTGAACACAACATCACCGTCAACGCCATATGCCCAGGCTATGTCAAAACGCCCCTTGTCGAAGGGCAGATTGCCGATACGGCCAAGGCACGTGGTATGAGTGAAGATCAAGTTATCAAGGATGTTATTTTGGGCGCGCAGCCCACCAAGAAATTTACAACTGTAGAGCAAATTGGCGACATGGCTGTATTCTTGTGCTCTCCTTCTGCTGACAACATAACGGGCACGATGCTGCAAATTGATGGCGGTTGGGTTGCCAAATAAAAATGACGGCCAAAACTCCTGATACCAAACTCATAAACCTAGCCCTTCAGGGCGGTGGGGCGCATGGCGCGCTGGCATGGGGCATTCTGGATTATATGCTGGAAGACGGACGGCTGGAGGTTGAAGGCTTTACGGCCACCAGCGCGGGCACCATGAATGCGCTGGCCTTTGCGCAAGGCATGCATGAAGGCGGGCGCGATGGCGCAAGGGAAAAACTAAAAGAATTCTGGTGGGAGGTTTCAAAGGCAGGCGTTGTATTCTCTCCCGTTCACGGCAACCCGTTTGAAAGAATGTGGGGCTTTGGCAATGGCGAAAATCCCTTTGCCTATTTTATGTTCGACACCATGACCAGAATGTTCTCTCCGCAGCAGTTCAACCCCTTAAACGTCAACCCTTTGCGTGATGTGATAGACAAGGTTATTGATTTTGAAAAAATTAGGTCTTGCAAAAAATTAAAGCTTTTTATAAGTGCCACCAATGTCCGCAACGGCAAGACAAAAATTTTCAACCGTGAGGACATCACGCTTGATGTAGCCCTCGCCTCGTCATGCCTGCCCTTTTTGTTTCATCCCGTAGAAATAGACGGCGAGTTTTTCTGGGACGGTGGGTATACAGGAAACCCCGCTCTCTATCCGCTTTTTTATGAAACCACAAGCTGCGACATTGTGCTCATTCATCTAAACCCCCTCTACCGCGAAGAAGTGCCTGACACCGCACCAGAAATTATGAACCGCGTGAATGAAGTGTCTTTTAATGCTTCTTTGCTAAAAGATTTACGCGCCATTGCCTTTGTCAAAAAGCTGATAGAGCACGACATGATAAAAGATGAATACAAACATCTTTATAAAGACCTGATGGTTCACCCCATCCGCGCAGATGACATGATGAAAGAATATTCCATCAGCAGCAAGTTTGATACAGATTGGAATTTTTTAACAACCTTGCGTGATGCTGGACGTGAGGGCATGCGTGTATGGATAAAAAACCATTTTGACAATATCGGCAAAAAATCAAGTGTTGATTTGAATGATGAGTTTTTGTCTGAAAAGAATGACAAAGGAGGATTCTTTTCAAAATCACGCTCCCCAAAAAAGGCTTAAGCATCGGGAAATTCGAGGCCCAGCCCTTCTTGATAAAGCCGCTTCATAACATCCATACCCTCCCCCGCTTTTTGCGGCGCGTATTCGGTCAGACAACACCCCGCCAAGGGCATTTTGCTTCGCAGATATTGTAAAATTTCAATCAGCCTTGAAAGACCTAATCCATTAGGCTCTGGCACATGAACATAGGGAAAGACTTTCTCATCCATCACATCACAATCCACATGCAAATGCAGGTGCGTTAAGCCATGTCTTTTAAAATGGTCTATTACAACATCCATCGGCGCGTTGTCGTCCATAATCTCGCTGGCACGAAAAGCAGGGATATGGTGCAAGGCTGTAAAATCATCCTCTTCTTTTTCCGTGTCGCGCAGCCCCAGATAAGCAAGCTGATAGTCCTTTAGGGCAAGCTCTGGCTGTTGGTCAAACTCTGGATGCCCCAGCAAGTGTCGCGCAATCATGCCATGATAATTCCCCGATGGTGATGTTGAGGGCGCGTGAATATCCGCGTGCGCATCCACCCATATCACACCTATTTTTCCATCATATTTTTTGTTTAAATAGGCAATGGATGAAAAGGATGCGCCGCAATCTCCACCCGTCGTCAAAACAAACTCTGGCGCGGCTTTTTCTAAAAGGGCGGCGGCAGCGTTCTTTTGCGCTCGCAAAATCCGTCGAAAGCGAATGCCCCTGTCGGTTTCAGGTTTTGAATCATCCGTGGCTTGCAGCGGGACTTCAAAAAATCCTTCATGTTTTTGCCACAATTGACGAAGGTCTGGCGTGCCGTTGGGAATATGGCTTGGCACATATCCCGCCTGATATTGCGGGAAAAGCAAAACCATGGTGTTTAATAAATTTTTCACGCGCACTCCTGTTTCATTTTTCACATTTATGATACGCTAAAATCGCATTGGTCAAAGCGCCTTTTTAAGGCTACAACACCGCAACTTAACATTTCGTATATCAGGTATGCCTCCATCATGACCAAAACCATATTGTCCACATGGCCGCTCTTTTTCGGCATTTCCATGATTATGATGGGCGCAGGGTTGCAAGGCACGCTCCTTGGCGTGCGCGCCAGTCTTGAACATTTCTCCCCTTCCATGATCGGCGTTATCATGTCGATGTATTATGTCGGCTTTTTGGGCGGCTCTCATTTTGCACCCACGCTGATAAAAACAGTCGGCCATATCCGCGTATTTACCGCGATGACAGCTCTGGCCAGCGTTATGGTCTTGTTGCATGGTGTCTTTGTGTATGAGCCTGTCTGGCTTTTTGCACGGGCATTAACGGGGTTTAGCTATGCCACTTTGTACATCGTCATCGAAAGCTGGCTCAACGGCGCAATAGACAACAAATCGCGCGGCAAAATGATGGCCACATATCTTGTCATTCTTTATGGCTCTATGGCGATGGGGCAATATTTTTTAAATCTCGCAAACCCTGCGGGGACAGAACTTTTTATCACAGTTGCCATTTTAATCACGCTGGCAGTGCTACCCATCACGCTGTCCTCACGCCCTGCACCCAAGTTTGATAAAACCGAAAAAGTCTCCTTGAAATATTTATTTCATACATCCCCTTTGGGGGTCTATGCCCTTTTCTTCTCAGGCATGGCCAGTGCGAGCCTCTTTTCCATGTCCCCCGTTTATGCCTCTGAGCAAGGCTTTACGTTGCCGCAAATTTCAACCTTTATGGCCATCACCATACTAGGCGGTGTTGCCATGCAATTCCCCATTGGTTATTTGTCTGACAGGTTTGATCGCCGCCGCGTTTTAATAGGCGCATCCTTGGCCAGTGCCTTTTTCTGTTTTCTTGCCATTCCTATGTCAGGCCTTAGTTTGCCCATTTTGTTTTTATCCATGTTTTTAATTGGCGGAACATCGCTTACCATTTATGGTCTGGCTTCCGCCCACACCAACGACCATTTATCGGGTGAGCAAATGGTGGCCGCCAGCGCGTCCATGATCCTCGTCAACGGTCTGGGCGCCATTGCAGGCCCTTCCTTGTCAGCATCTTTAATGGATATTTTCGGCCAGCACCTGCTTTTTGTCTTTATGGGTGTTATATATGCCTCTATAGGCCTGTATGGCCTGTACCGTACAAGCCGCCGCGGCCCTGTGCCCCTCGAAGAGCAATCCCCCTTTGTGGCACAGCCCAGCCCCTTAAGCCCCCTAAGTCCTCTGACCCTTCAGGTCGCCGAAGAGCAATCCAATGCCATGTTAAATCCTATGGAAAATAGGCGTGCAAATTGATAGTTGACTAATCAGTAAAATATACTATTTGTCTGGCATAGCCAAAAACCCATGAGAGTTTTTAAAAATATGCCGCGCCCGGACACTGGTACAAAACAAAAATTGATTGATACCGCCACCCAGCTTATCTGGATGTCCAGCTATGGGTCTGTCAGCGTGGACGACATTTGCAAGGCCGCAGGGGTTAAAAAGGGAAGTTTTTATCACTATTTTCCTTCCAAAGATGCGCTGGCGATCACCGCCATGGAAGAACATTTTTCAACGGTGATTGAACCTGATCTGATACGGATATTCGCCGCCAACCTGCCCTTTGAAGAGCAGGTTGACCAGCTTGCCGCGGCTATCATCGCAGAGCAGGAGCGCAGCTTAAAAC
>CAUJHK010000078.1 GCA_963204715.1 Pseudomonadota bacterium
GGGCTGTTGCAACAAATACGCCTGCTCTCCTTCAAAAATTTTGGGTATGATAATATGGCTTCCTTTTACCAGCCGAACATGGGGCGTGTTGTCATGTGCCAGCAAGGATGAATCCAGAATGCTGCGCACCCATGGTCCCGCCGCATTGACGACCGCTTTGGCACTGATTTGAAATTCATCGCCCGAATAAAGGTCTTTTAGCCTGACATGCCAGCCTTGAATATCTTTTGCCTGCGCTATATCAACGCAAGCCGTGCGTGTTAAAATTTCCGCACCGCGCGCTTTGGCATCCATGGCGTTTAGCACAACAAGACGTGAATCATCCGCCCAGCAATCAGAATATTGAAAGCCATCTTTATAGACAGGCTTTAAAGATTGACCTATGAAGGAATCATTCAGACCTACCGCCGTGGATGATTTTAATTTTTTGCGCCCTGCAAGGTGATCATACAGCCACAAACCCAAAGATATCATCCACCGTGGGCGCAGCCCTTGAACGTGCGGCATAACAAAGTCCATGGGGCGAATAAGATGCGGCGCAATAGAAAGCAATATCTCCCGCTCTTTTAAAGACTCCCTTACAAGCCTGAATTCTCCATGTTCCAGATATCGCAAACCGCCATGATTTAATTTTGTGCTGGCGGATGAGGTGGCTTGCGCAAGATCCTGCGCCTCTACCAGTAAAACAACAAGGCCCCGCCCCGCCGCATCACGCGCGATGCCCGCCCCGTTGATGCCGCCGCCAATAACGCACAAATCATAATCCGGTTGCATAAGCCATATCCTTATATATTAGGATAACTTAATTATTTTGTGCATCAAGCGTCGTCGATGATTCGCTCACAATATAATGGGGCTTTAGGCCGCTTCCATCCTTTGTACGACAGCACGCAATTTGGCCTCAATCTGCGTCGGGGAGTAAGGTTTACGGACATAGACATTCACACCCAGGCTTTTGGCCTCCACAACCGATGTTTTATCGCTCCGCCCCGTTATCATCATAAAGGGCGTGTTCGCCCCTGTGCTGCGAATTTGCCTCAAGAGGTCAATGCCATTCATCTGCGGCATATTCCAATCACACATGATGACGTCAATTAAATCAAACGAACTATCAAGAAAGGCAAGACCAGTTTTGCCATCTTGCGCCTCATAAATCTGGTTAATACCAATATCGGACAAAATATTGCGCAAAAGAGCGCGTGATTCAGACTGGTCATCCACCACAAGTACACATAACTGCGTCAGGCTTTTTTTCATTGTGCCACCTTCCATTCCCCCGTAACTTTTTTAACATCTGACAAAGCGTTGTCGTTTCCATTGTTTAACAAAGAAGCAACCACATTTTTTAAATTCTCAAAATTGATAGGTTTTGGCATCAAAAAGGCACCTTCTGGTAATGGCACGCGCGCCATTTGACCATTCGCGGGATAACCTGACATAAACATTACTTTTGAATCAGGCCGGCAGGCAGAAAACAATTCTGCCAGTCGCACACCGTTTAATTCAGGCATCACCACGTCTGTTAAAAGAAAATCAATCTCTCCTTCATATTCTTCTTGCAATGCGAGAGCCTCATTCCCGTTATAGGCTTTTATAACATGTACGCCTATTTCTTCCATCATGCCTGTGACAAGATCTAAAAGCTCTGGCTCGTCTTCTGCGACCAGCGCAGTCACGCCAGATATAGTCCCCGTTGCCATATCCACCAGAGGCTTTTTGTAGTCTTCTGGCACCTCCTTGCTCAACGGGAATGAGATGCGGATAGCTGTGCCTTCAGATTCAGCCGTGACAACATCAATTGATCCATTCATATCCTTTATTAAACTGTAGGCCATGGAAAGCCCAAGCCCAGTGCCCTTTCCCTGTCCTTTTGTTGTAAAAAACGGGTCAAACATTTTTGATTTTACTTCTGGCGACATGCCGCATCCTGTGTCAATAATTTCAAGAACCGCATTTTCATGCTCTTCCTTACGCACATCCACCATTAGGCTTCCACCGTTTTTCATGGCATCACGCGAATTGATGCAAAGATTTAGGAATATCTGACAAATACTATCAGGTGCTGCCTCTATAAAAACATCTTCTTGCACTGTTATGCTTAACGCAATAGAGGCATCCATGAGGGGAGAGATTAAAGCCTCCTGGTCTTTTATCAGTTTTCCAAGATCAACAATTTTATCTTTGGAAATCTTATGACGACCAAATGTCAAAAGACGGCTGGTAAGACCAGACCCGCGCTCCACGGCTTTTGATATATGGTTTAGATAATTCATTGTTGTTTCATCTAAAGATGAATTTTTTTTCACCATGCGGGCATATCCATCAATGATGGAAAGAATATTGTTAAAGTCATGCGCCACGCCGCCCGCCAACTGACCCAAAGCCTCCAGCCTTTGAGCCTGCGAAAACTGGCTTTCCTTCATTTTTTCATGACTGGTGTCCTGCACAACGATCATGCAGTAATGGTAATCTCCCATAAAGGGAACAAAGTGCATTCGCACCCATTTGATATGGTCATTTACTTTTATAGCGTGATCATAAAAACTTGTGCTTTGGTCATTGATATTTTTTTTAAGGCTTTCTTCTACGCCGCACACGCGCATAACATCATCAATGGAAAAGCCAATGATATTTTCAAAATCGACCCCCAAAAACTCTCCTATCATGGGGTTGCAGTACACAATCTTGTTATCATCATCAAGATTCACGGTCATAATGCCCCAAGGCATAATATTCAAAGACAAGGACAGCCTAGTTACCGTTTCATCTCCCTTTATCGGGAGAAGCCTGAAGAGCGTGCCTGTAGTGGTTTTTCTTTTTGAGATTGTGAATTTCCAGTTTTCATACTCAAACTGGTTTTTACCGTTTACTTCAAACCGCGCATGCAAGGATGATGAGAACGCCTGAATGGTTTCAGGTGACTTCTCATCATCATAACCAAGGTCGTACATAAAATCGCGCGCGGCCTCATTGCAATTTGCAAATACGCCCTCTTCGTCAAAAAGCAACGCCGGCTCTTCCAGCATATTCAGACATATGTCCTCTTGCTTTTTCTTAAACTTAAACATCCCCATACCCGTCGCATAACAAAAAATAATTTTACAACCTATAGTTTAGTATGTTTGTGTTTTTTAATTTCATCAAGCCCCGCAACAAAGTGCTTTGACATACTGGTGTATCTATTTACAATCATAAGTAATTGATTTTCCTTACCTACGGCAGGTCGTTCGCCTTGTTCCGTTTTTTGAAATTTCATGCGTTTGTATTGCTCTGCACATGGGCGTGTGCGGGAAATATGGCTTATGCCAGTGAAACAACATATTCCACCACCCAGACAGGTATGATTGGCCTGAACACAGTTCCTACCGCAAGAATGGACAAAGAGGGAACAGTGCGAATAGGCATGGGCACAGCCGACCCCTACAATCACGGCTTTATCGGGTTTCAAATTGCAAAGCCATTATACATCAACCTTCGCCAGAGCATGCTTGTGTCATCCCTGACCAAAGAGCCGCAAAGAGTCTATCCTGGCATGGATATAAAACTACGCATTGCCAGTGAAGGAAAACTCAGCCCCGACATTGTGTTTGGCATGGATAGCCTTATGGGGCACAAAAGATTCTCCTCGGAATATTTTGCACTTTCCAAGCGATACTACGATTTTGATTTTACGGGCGGTATCGCTTGGGGAAGGCTGGGCAGCCGAGGCCACTTTAAAAACCCACTGGCGAATATCTCATCACATTTCAAGCGTGAACGTGATTATAACGATGAGGATTCTGCCGCGCCATCAGACTGGTTTACGGGAGAGGAGATAGGATTTTTTGGTGGTGTGGAATACTTCACCCCTATCAAGGAGCTATCTTTAAAAGCAGACTTTAACGCCGATGCGTATAGTGGGGAGAGGTCATCCTTTGATTTTAAACGGCCAAGCCCCTGGAGTTTTGGCTTTAGCTACTCCCCCAAAGACTGGGTTTCTATTGGGGCATCCATGCTGGGGACGGATAAAATTATGGCGCGGTTATCATTGCAGGGAAATCTTTTTGAGTGGGGTAAAAATTACAAACAACAGCCGCCAAAAGATGAAATTCCCCTTGTCCGCGCTGAGGACATCACCATAGAAGGCAGCAAGATGACGGGGTATCTGGAACTGGATGCGCGCGATTCTTCCATCATGCAAATTGGGCGCGCGGCGAAAAGCCTTGCCATCCATGCCGACAAAAACATAAAGACCATCACGATTATCCCCATGTCAGATGGCACGAAGGGCGCGGCCATGACGTTCTCGCGCCGTGATCTGGAACAAGCCGAACTGCATCATCGCGGAAGCCCTGAAGAAATTTGGCAAGACCTCGAATTTAAAGACCATAAAGGCCTATCCTTTTCTATCGCTAGTCCGCGCACCTTAAAGCTTGTGCCTGAGCTGTCTTTTAGCCCAGGCGAAGAAGAAACAACACATCTGGCGCGCGCATCCTTACTGGTGGAAGAACAAAAGAACTGGGGTTATGGTATTGTCACAGGAGATTCCATACGGGTGAATATCGCCGATAATTTAAGCCGCATGGCAGAATTTAAAAGCATCAATAGCCAGAGCATTAGAAGTGATGCGGACTATTTCACCTTAAACAGAATAAACATGGAACGGTCTTACATATCGTTTTTAAACACACCACTAACGGATATACATTTTTCCGCAAGCGGGGGTTATCTGGAAGAAATGTTTGCAGGATATGGCGCAGAGGTTTTGTATAGGCCCCACCAGTCCCCCTTCTCTATCGGACTTGAAGCATGGAAGCTTTATAAACGTGATCCGCTAACGCCGATGGCCGCAGGAATTTTTGAAGATTCCTACAAGACAGGTTTTTTAAATTTTTATTACGAAGTTCCTGACACGGATATAACAGCCTTTGCGAAAGTGGGGCAGTTTATTGGTGGCGACAAAGGCGTCAATGCAGGCGCGCAGATGCGCTTTTCCAACGGCATGAAGATGAGAGGGTCTTTTACCGTGAGCGATGCCAATGAAAAAGACGTGTTTGGAAAAGATTATAATATGCAAGCTGGCCTTGAGCTTTCAGTGCCCTTTGGGCGCATGAAGTATATTCCCAAAGGCAGTGAAGCACGCATCAAAACACAGCCGATTGGACGTGATGATGGCGCCGTGCTTGATAAACCAATTGATTTATACGAGGTTACTGAACCAACCGCGTACCGCCACCTTGCCCGAAACTGGCAGGAGGTTCTTGATTAGAACCTACCAATGGTTTTCCACCCATGAACTTTTCTTCTGCTAGCTTGTCCGCTGCCTCACCCGTGCCCATGTGGTGCGCTGTGGCATAAGACAAAACATCTGTAACCGTCTGGCCAATGCGTTCCACATGCGCCACCATGCTTTCACGCGTAATATCAAAATCCATAGGGTTATAGCCGCTTTTGCGGAAATATTCATAGGCCACACAGATAACGCCGCCAGCATTGATCACGTAATCTGGCACATAAAGAATATTCTTGTCCAAAAGCTGGATATCATGGTGCGCTTTTAAAAGCTGGTTGTTCGAAGCACCCGCAACAATATGGGCTTTTAGCTTTGCGATGGTATCATCATTCAAAACACCGCCCATGGCGCAAGGTGCAAACACTTCCACCTCTTGTTCATATACTTCATCGGGAGCAACAATTTCCGCGCCCAGAGCCTGTGCCGCCTCTTTTAGGCGTGGCGCATCCACATCCGTAACAAACAATTCAACACCGTCTTGCTTTAAAAGCTTGCATAGCTCAAACCCTACAGCACCAACGCCCTGCACAGCCACTTTCAAGCCATTCAATGAATCCCCTCCATAACGGTGATGCACGGCGGCGCGAAGCCCGCGATAGACGCCAAGCGCGGTTAAAGGAGATGGGTTTCCACCCAACTCACCAAAATCTTTGCCGCGAAAATATTCAGGCGGCAGGCCTGTCACATGTTCGGTCTTTTTGGACATGGCCAGCATGTCTTCTTCAGATGTGCCGCTATCTTCAGCCGTAATATATTTGCCTTCAAAGGTTTCGACAGCCTCCCCCATCTCTTCCATCAGCGATTCATTTTTATCTGTCCTGAAATTTCCGATGATAACAGACTTTCCACCACCCAATGGTAAATCTGCCATCGCGTTTTTATACGTCATGCCTTTGGACAAACGTAGCACATCCGTCAACGCCTCTTCTTCACTGGCATAGGGATAAAAACGACAGCCTCCCAGCGCAGGCCCTAGATTGGTGTTGTGAACGGCTATAAGAGAAACCATGTCATGCTCCCCGCCCAAAACAAAACGACGAATGGTTTCGTGCTGGTCATAGGATGCGTTTTGTTCCAGAGCCTTGGTATCCAAATCTTTAAAATTCATAGTGTTCCTTATAGGGCGGGTTTTAAAATGTAAGCCTATGAGATTGTTAGGGGGCTTTGCGCGCAATATCAAATTTTTTTTGCCTTGTGTGCGTAAAAAAAAACCACTCCTTGTGGAGTGGCTTGAAAGGTATGGGTACATTGCAGTTAGCTAAAATCTATCTAGTTCGACTATCACTCTATAATTCTACTGTGTCCTCTTGGCCTGCGCCCCCGCGACGATCAAGATGTCTTATCTCTATACTTATATATTACATAAAATTTTATGGATTGCGCAAATTTGACCGCTAAATCATTATAACATATTGATTTACAATGATTTTTTAAAACTAAGCCGTTTCGGCCTGACTATCCAAAAGGTCATAAAGTGCCTCGAAATCTGCTGGGACGGGCGAATCGAAGGTCATTTCCTCCCCGCTGATGGGGTGGATAAAGCTGATTTCTGCCGCATGCAGGGCCTGACGTGGAAACGCCATCACATAGTCGCGCTGCTCTTCACTATAGCCACCACGGTTCAGCAACGAGCGCTGCTCTTGCGGCGGCAGGCCATAGAGCGGATCTCCCAGAAGCGGATGTCCCAAATGTTGCATATGCACACGAATTTGATGTGTGCGCCCTGTTTCCAGCTTGCATGTCACCAAGGACGCAATGCCACGAAAACTTTCCTGACGCAGGTAATGAGTGATAGCCTCACGCCCCATGGTGTGAGAGCGCACAGACATACGGATGCGGCTTGTTTGGTGACGGCCTATAGGAAGATTGATAACACCTTTCATCGGCGTGGGTTCTTTCCAGACCAGCGCATGATAAACACGGCTTAAGGATCTATCCGATAGTTGCACGGCAAGGCCTTGGTGCGCGCGGTCATTTTTAGCCACCACCATCAAACCTGATGTATCTTTGTCCAGACGATGAACAATCCCGGGGCGGCGCACGCCGCCAATGCCAGACAACGTATCACCGCAATGATACAAAAGCGCACTGACCAGCGTTCCGTGTGGATTACCCGCGCCTGGATGCACAACCATCCCCGCTGCCTTGTTAATCACCAGCATGTCATCATCTTCATAGACAATATCGAGAGGAATATTCTCAGGCTGTGGTGTCGCCTCTATAATATCGGGAATGACCAGCGTGATTTCATCACCGATAACAACCTTTGCGGACGCATCATCACAGGTCTTGCCGTTGAGCATAACCTGACCATCTTCAATCAGCACTTTTAAACGTGAACGGGATACGCCCTCCCCTGCAAGTGTTGAGAGAATTTTATCAAGCCTGCCCACCCCTGACTGGGGGGACACGGTAAAGCTTTGCAGGTCTTCGCCGTCTACTTCGTGATCATCTGGTTTTGTTGTCATGGCAGGAGTGGTGACATTTTCGGCGAGGAAATACAAGGATCTTCGAACAAATCAAGCGGTGGCGCGGCCAAAACCCAGCCATCGAAGGTATATTCTGGCGCCAAAGCCCCCTCATTGCCCTCCTGATTATCACCAAAGCTGGTCTGGGCATAGCCTGTGAGAATCCTCTCCCCGCCCAGCCCTGCGACAAGGCGGTGGGCAAATGCGTTCTGCCCTTCGGTAAAGTCTTCCAGATGCATGATTTTGCCTTGCGGCGAAAATGTTATGATGCGCGCATGCGAGCGGTTGTCCCCGAACGTCCCACCAGCGTTGAGCAAAACACTGGCGCGGCCATCTTCATACACAACCATGTCCGCTGCTTCATAACTATAATCCCCGCGAAAATAACGTTGCCAGAGTGGCCCGCCTGCGGAATCTGTTTTCATCACCCATGCGGACAGGTGCGTGCCATCATAATCAAAGGGTCTGGATTTACCAGCGACAATAAAATCTCCATCCTTGGTTTGTAGTGTTGTTAAAATGGAGGCTGACTGCCCGCGAGGATAGGTTCTTTGCCATTGGATAGCGCCGCTTTGATCAAGCCGTAAAAGCCAGCCCGCAGATTTTGTACCTTCCAGAACAATCTGCCCCGAAGCGATATAGTTTCCGTCCTGCATGGCTTGAATATTGTTGAGTGAGTTGCTTTGTCCTGTTTGATACGTGCGCTTCCAGACAATTTTTCCAGCGTTTGAAATTTTGTAGAGAATGCCGTGTTGTTTTTGTGAATCGCTGGCGTCTGTATATTGCGCGACAATAATGTACCCGCCGCCATCTTGCGCGGGAATAAAAGCTTTGGCATCCAAATGTCCGCCAGCCTCATAAACTGGCAACGGCTTGCCTTTGGTTTTTCCGTCCTCGGTGTAAGACGCAATATAGACACCGCCGCCTTTTTCATCTGTCGTGATATCCCCCAGCACCGTAAAACCCGTTTTGGTTTTTAGAATGCGGTAGATGGTGCGGTTCTCGGTTGTCTGCTCCCTTATCTCCCACACTGGTCTTAATTTTTCATCGAATTTCACTATCAAGGGATGATAGGTTTTATCTTCCTTGTCTTTGGTATAAGCCCCTGCCGCAACCACAGTGACGGGGTCAAGCGGCAAAATGTCCGAAAACACATCCATACCATCTTGCGCGTACACAATATCCCATGAGTTGGGGGAAGACCCGAACTCTGGCAGGCGCAGTTTTGTAATTTCTGCCGCGGGCTGCGCAAAACATTCCGCATCCATTGCCTGAGCCCATGATGGCGCGGACAAAAATATCAAGCTACAGGTAAAAATAATATATTTGAGTGGTTTCAAATCCATGGTTTGAGTGTAGAGTGATTGGCATGAAAAGTCACGCTTTGCGTAAAAGGTTTATACTTGAAAATACTCATTGTTAGCGATGCGTGGTATCCCCAGCTCAACGGCGTGGTACGCACCTATGAGTATTTGCGCACGGAGCTTGAATCCATGGGATACGCCGTCAAAATTATAGGCCCTGCGGATTTTAACTATGGCCTGCCTATGCCAGGATACCCCGAAATCCGCCTGGCGCTTTTTCCCTATAACGCGCTTCGGCACATGATAAAGGCGTTTTGCCCCGATGTTTTGCACATCGCCACAGAAGGGCCTTTGGGTCTGGCCGCCCGCAAATATGCCCTTGAATATGGCATTGAGTTTACATCCTGCTATCACACGCAGTTTCCTGACTATACCGCAAAGCGCATAGCGCAATATATCCCTGCCCTGTTTTCACCTGTCAAAAAGGCCGCTATAAAATTTGTAAAATGGTTTCATGCCCCATCCTCATGCCTGTTTGTGGCCACCCCCTCTTTGGAAAAAGAATTAAAAGAGTGGGGCTTTGTATGCCCTATCAAACGCATGACCCGCGGCATTGACCATAGTGTTTTTTACACAGGTGAAAAAACTATTTTTCATGATCTGCCAAAACCCGTTGCGCTTTATGTCGGCCGCATTGCGATTGAAAAAAATCTGGAGGCTTTTTTATCCATGGACTGGGAAGGCACAAAAGTAATTGTGGGCGATGGGCCTGACCTAAATGACTTAAAAGAAAAATACCAAGACGCCCGTTTTCTGGGCGTTAAAAAGGGAAAAGATCTGGCAGATTGTTACAGGTCTTCAGATGTTTTTGTATTTCCGTCTTGCACAGACACTTTTGGTATGGTGATTGTAGAGGCGCTTGCCTGCGGCCTGCCCGTGGCCGCCTATCCTGTCATGGGTCCGATTGATATCATCACGCAGCCCTTTTTGGGAGCGCTGGATGATAATTTATCACAAGCTGCACACAAGGCCTTGGCTTGCGGCACAATCGAAGCCAGAGCCGCCTACGCCCGTGACCATTATCACTGGCGCACCGTCGCACACCAGTTTCTGGAAACAGATTAGGGGTTTGTTGCAATGCGAGAATCATGTAAACTTCTTCAAAGCTAAACTCCATGGGCACAAAGGGGACATGTTTTGCCGCATCAGGATAGCCAAAAAAGACATTTTCGCTCTATTTTCCTCTCTGATTTTCATATCGGTGCGAAAACATTTAATGCCCCCGCCCTGCTTGATTTTTTAAGAAAAACGGAAAGCGAAACGCTCTACCTTGTCGGTGATATTATTGATGGGTGGAAACTTCACAAAAGATGGTACTGGACAGAGTCTGTCAGTGAAATCTTTGATGAGTTGTTTCGAAAAGCCCACGAGGGCACAAAAATTATATACATCATGGGAAACCATGATGAAAAAGTGCGGGAGATTTCTTTTCTCAAACGCTTTCGCTATTCCCAAAAATTAAAAATCCAGATTAAAAACCGCATTGTCCATAAGTTGGCCGATGGGCGTGATTTTTTAATTTTGCATGGCGACCAGTTTGACCGCGCCCTTTTAAGGGGGCGTCTTTCACGCTGGAGCGACCGTTTGTATGATTTACTCAGCCATTATTTCAACAAGCATAACAACCCTACCATCCGTATCAACGGTGTTGAAAAACGCTTTTCCCTTGCAAAATTTTTGGGATATCACGGCCAGATTGCCCTTAACATTCTGAATAATTTTGAGAACGCCGTGGCCAAAGAAGCAAGAAGAAGCGATGTACAGGGTATTATTTGTGGTCACACGCATATCAGTGCGCTAAAAAATATTCGCACCATCACCTACGCCAATTGTGGATCATGGTTAAAAAACAGCCAGAGCGCAGTTGTCGAAAGCATGCGCGGACAAATAGAACTTCTGGAGTGGAATTATGATGCGCAAAAAGATGAGGATCCTGTGCTTCCTTTTTTCATCGGCGATATAAAAGAAACCATGCCGGAACATAAGGCCAGAAAATTCAGACCCATGACAGAACAGTTAAAGTCTGCCATACGGAGAACATGGCCCGCCCCCCAAGACATGAAAGCGGCACAAAAGACGACGCAGGAAAAACAGCAAGAAATGTTATGCACACAATAGAACAAAAAAATATCATCCCCCTCGCCTGCTTTGCGGGAGGAATATTTGTGTTTATCTGGTCAGGCATAGCGCCTTATGACCGCACAACATGGTGGATGGAGGTTGCACCCGCAATTTTGGCGTTGCCACTTTTACTCGCAACACATAAAAAATTTTCTTTGACGACATTGCTTTATGTCCTCATTTTTATCCACGCCGTTATCTTGATGGTGGGCGGGCATTACAGCTATGCGCGCGTACCTTTTTTTGATTGGCTGGGCGAAAGCCGCAATAACTACGATAAGTTTGGACATTTTGCGCAAGGCTTTATCCCCGCCATGGTTATTCGAGAATTGCTGCTTAGGACATCTCCTTTAAAATCAGGGAAATGGCTTTTTGCCATTATAGTCTTCGCCTGCCTTGGCATCAGTGCCTTGTACGAACTTATAGAATGGGCCGCCGCAATGATGTTAGGACAAGGTGCGGACGAATTTTTAGGCACACAAGGTGATGTATGGGATACGCAAAAGGACATGGCGTTCGCAGGGCTTGGCGCCGTCTGCGCCTTACTATTTTTGTCACGCCTTCACGATAAATTTCTTAGGACTTCTTCTTGATATAATTTTGAAGGCCACGGAAAGCAATATGTGGGTCTTTGACCAGATAGGTTGGAACTTTCTTCAGATAGTCTCCAAAGCGTCCTTTGGCCTCAAATTCTTTTCTAAAGCGCGAGTTTAAAAAATAATCCCCCAGCTTGGCAGGTATGCCACCCGCAACATAAATACCACCCATAGCGCCAAGACTTAAAGCCAGATCTCCCGCAACAGTGCCTAAGAAACCCATCATCTTATCAAGT
Source organism: Pseudomonadota bacterium (assembly GCA_963204715.1). Lineage (GTDB taxonomy): Bacteria > Pseudomonadota > Alphaproteobacteria > Micavibrionales > Micavibrionaceae > Micavibrio_A. The sequence goes on from CAUJHK010000078.1 coordinate 12,058, forward strand.
GATTCCTCGCAGATAGGGCATGTTTTGTTAATGGCCGCTTCCGCAATTTCTTCAGATGTTCTATCAGGCATTTTTTCATGACCATCAAGAATTCTAATCGCGGTGTAGATGTTGACCAGCCCTTTTCCTGAACACACACGCTCTGCCGAAACATGGCTGTATTTATACCGAAGCGTGCGAAACAGATCAAACTCCCGTTGTGTTTTGGCCGCCATGGTCACATGCCCGCCCTCACCAGCATTGGCACGGTATGCTGTGCCATCCCAAAACAGGCTGGCAACGCCAAGCCCTGTTCCTGGCCCTATAATGCCAATTGTACCTTTTTGTTTTGGTTGCTGATCACCACCTATTTGCTCAACACCCTCCTGCGGCAAATGGGGAATGCCCAGCGCGACAGATTCAAAATCATTGAAAAGATGAAAAAGATCCCATCCCATGGTGGCGCATGTTTCTTTCACCGAAAAACGCCACGGATTGTTGGTCATCTCGAACATGTCATTGCCCACAGGCCCTGCCATGGCGAAGGCGGCCATTTTAGGATTCTTTGCCCCCACTTGCGCAAGATAAGCATGGATAGCATCTACGATTGTAGGGTGATCCTCGCATTTCAAATTTTTTGGCTCGTAAAAACCTTTGTCATCCGCCAGTGCAAAACGCGCATTGGTCGCACCGATATCTGCTATCAACCCCAAAGTATTTGTCATTTATCTCTTCCTATGGCAGTTTGAGCACTTATCACAAAAGTTTATGGTCATGGCAAGCATAATTCTGGCAGAAGACGATCCCGCTATGCGGCAATATATAACCGCAGCCTTGCACAAAGCGGGGCATATGGTGGCAAGCTTTGACAATGGAGATGACGCCTTCACACAGCTCCAGGTCACGCCTTGTGACCTTTTGTTAACCGATATTGTTATGCCTGGCATGGACGGGCTGGAACTTTCCAAACGCGCGGCCACCCTTTATCCCGACATGCCCGTTGTTTTTATCACGGGTTTTGCTGGAAGCCTGGTCCAGAACAATGCCTCAAATCCCAGCCAGAAGGTCATTTCAAAGCCTTTTCATCTGGGGCAGCTTATTCTTGAAATCAACGATATATTGGCAAGCGGCAAGACAGCTTGAGCCTATTGAATTTCAATAAAATTTTATGAAAATCGGTATAGAAATAGCGTGCCGTTTCCTGTTAAAAACGCTATACTGGTTAATGTCGCTGGTTGGTTCTGATATCAGCACAAATTTTTCATAACTTTGGCACATGCAGGAATTTTCCATGACCCTTTCAAAGCAGATTTTACGCCTCTTTCCTCTTGTTGTTTTTGCGCTTTGTATTGCGGCACTGAGCGCTGGCGCGGAAACCATCCCATCTCCAAAAACCAGTGATTTAATGCCCCCTGTCACCTCAGACTCTGTGGCAAGCCTTCCCAAGCTGGATGGTGAAACACATCCTGTGCTGAACATAAGCCCTGACAAATCTGAACTGGTACCCTTAAGCCGCGAGGCACATTCCGTGATTGTGGGAAACCCCGCCCATGTGACTGTTCTTTTGGATACACCCAAGCTGGCCGTGGTTATCCCCCGCTCTGCTGGCGCCACGTATTTTACCATTTTGGACAAGGACGGTAATGTTGTTATGCAAAGACATGTGGTGGTATCAGCCCCCAAAAAGAACTATGTCCGTGTTCGCCGCAGCTGTGGAAATGTACCAGATGGCACCAAGTGCGCGCCAACAAGTGTTTATTTTTGTCCCGATATGTGTCATGAAATAGGCACAGCGTCGGGCGATGGGGCCTCTTCTTCGGCATCAGGCGTGCCCAGCGTTGAATAGTTTTAACGCACATATATCAAAAGGCTCTGCCCACCCATGACACTTTCTCCACGCGGACTTCTTCTTGCATCCCTGTCTTTGTATGTCCTTGCCCTGGCTGCCTGCGGCACTACGGGATCAAACCACAGCAATCCTTCTGAAGCCAGTCGTGTCGATTCTATTTTGGAGCGTGCTGCGCGTGAAGCCAAGGCCAGTGGCAACAAAGCCGAAACGGTTGTTCTTTTGGAAAAAATATATCAGCGCAACCCAGATGATGCAGCCATCGCCACCAGCTTTGGACAGGCTTTGCGTGAGGATGAACAGCTAAACCGCGCGCGTCAGGTTCTCTTTCCTTACACAGAAGGCAAGAATGCCTACCCCGATGCTGTCGTGGAGCTTGCGATGGTACAACTGGGCTTGGGGCAATATAAAGAAGCCGAGCTAACATCACGCCGTGCTGTGGAGCTGGATGAAAAATCTGGCCGTGCGTTTCTTGCACTTGGCACCGCGCTGGATGCACAAAACTATCATGAACAGGCTGAGGTGGCCTTTCGCCGTGGTGTTGACAACTGGAAAGGCGACCCTGCCCCTATCATGAACAATCTGGCCTTGAACCTTGCCTCACAGAACAAGCTGGACCAGGCCATAGACATGCTTTTAAAAGCCAAGGAAATTTCGCCAGGGCGCGTAGAACTGGAACGCAACTTGCGTATTATTCGCACCTTGAAAGAATCTGCTGATGATTTTACCAATAAAAAAGCCGCAGAAAAAATAGCTTCTGAAAAAACTGCGGTTGCAAAACCCGTTGAAGCTAAAAAGCCAGAAGAAATAAAAAGCGAGAAAAAAGAAGCTGTAAAAGAGCCTGTTAAAATTACACCCAAGGAAGATGTAAAAAAACCAGCCCCCAAACAGCCCGTATTTGGAAAGCCAAAAAGCAGCCAGAACTTTAATAAAAAATCATCTGAATAATAAAAAAATTATTCTGTTGCCAGAGGGGTTTTTTATCGCCTTTTTCCCTAGAATGTTTCAGACATTCTGATGCCTGACGGACCAAGAATCACAATAAACAAGGCTGGCAAGAAAAACAAAATCATCGGCACGGTGAGCTTGGGGGGTAATGAGGCCGCCTTTTGTTCGGCATTGGCCATGCGGATATCCCGCAATTCATCCGACATTACACGTAGCGCCTGCGACACAGATGTACCGTATTGTTCAGCCTGAATAAGCGCGGTGGCAAAGGACTTGCCATGCCCGCCCACGCGCCGTCCAAAATCACTCAATGCTGTGCGGCGGTCATTCAACATCGCCATCTCTGCGCTTAAAATAGCCAGCTCTTCAGCCAGCGTGGGAGAATGTTCAGACACTTCCATAGCGACGCGATCAACCGTCTGTTCCAGGCCTATACCGCCTTGCACACAAATCAACATCATATCCAGCGCGTCTGGAAATGTGAGGTTAATTTCTTCAATGCGTTTGATCGCTGTGTTTTTGACGAGAATGCGGGGCATAAAAAAACCAAACAAAGCACCGCCGCCCAGAATAACAAACGTCAGGGCAGAAGAAATCTCTTTGTGGGAGGAAGAAATAATAAACATGGCAAAAAGCACAAGAAATATGGGCAATAAAATTTGGGTTGCCATATATTTGATAGGCGCACTGGGTGAGCGTATGCCAGCCTGCAACAAAAGAGAGCGCACTTTTTCTCCATACTCTCCCGCCAGATTTTGCATTTTAAACATGGCGGATACGGAATCTTTGGCTGAAACAGATTTTGGCCCTTTGTTGTTCAGCTCTTCTTTGCTTTGTTCAAACAAAGCTTTGCGCTTTTTCTCAATCACGCTTTTAAATCGTTCTTTCTTATCACCTTTTTGCAAAAGCGGATAAGCAAAAGCCGCAAAGGACAAAGCCCCAGCAACAGCGCTGCCCACTACCACCAATAAATCTGTCGTCAGTTCCATTTTTAAACCCTAAAATTAATCATCTGGCGCATGCAGATAACACCACAACACATCCAGAATATGGCCGCGCCCAAAAGCCACTTTCCTGTTGGGTGATAAAATAAAAGTCCTATATAATCAGGATTGATAAAATACATGGCTGTTGCCACAAAGACTGGAAGCGCGCCGATGATGATGGCTGAAGATTTGGCCTCGGATGACAAGGCCTGAACCTTACGGCGAAGGCGAAAACGCGCACGAATAACTTTTGCAAGCCCTTCCAGAATTTCAGAAAGGCTTGACCCTGTCTGCGCCTGAATAGCCACAGCCGTTGCAAACATCTGCATTTCAGGAAGCGGCATCCGCCGTGCAGATTCCAAAACAGCCTCAGGCAAAGACACTCCTATTTTCTGTTGGTCAAAAATGCGCCCCATTTCATCACCAATAGGGCCTGTAAATTCACGTGCCACCATTTTTATGGCCTCAGACACGGGCATACCAGCACGAAGAAGGCGTGTCATAGCCTCCAAAGCATCAGCAAGTTCAGACAAAAACTTTTTCTGACGAGACTTAATTTTTCTTTTCAAAATGAATTTTGGAAGGCCCAAAAAACCTATAAGTGCACTCATAAAAATAACAAAAATACCTTTGCCAGAAAGATAAACTGCTAGCGTCATCACAACACCGCAAATAAAGGAATATATCCAGTATTGCTTTACTGTAATATTTAGCCCTGATTGCATAATGGCGACCGAAAGGCTTTTGCTTTTCTTTTCTGCATCCTTATCAGGGTTATTTTCTTTAAGTTTTCGCGCCAAAGCATCACGACGCATATCTTTAGGATCTGCCTTCTTTGACCTGTCTTCAATGTGGCCGCCACGGATAACAGCCTGAATTCTGCTTTTTTGCTGTGATTTTTTACCAGACAATAGCATTAACGCCATGCCAGTGATGATAATAACAATTAGAACGGACAAAGCCGTTATCAGCATTGCATTATCCATAGGCCTCTTCCATTGCATCCAGCACAAGTTTTTCAACATTATACTGACGTGCTTTATCCCAGAATTTAGGGCGCATGCCTGATGATTTTAGCTGTGTTATCAACTTCCCTTTTTCATCTTCGCCCAGATATTCAAGTTTGAATAAATCCTGCATGGTCACAACATCGCCTTCCATGCCCGTAATCTCGGAAATATGCGTCACCTTTCGCGACCCGTCACGAAGACGTTGCACCTGAATAATCACATTGACGGCAGAGGCAATTTGTTCACGCACCGCGGCCTGCGGTAAATTTAAACCGCCCATGGCAATCATGTTCTCCATACGGGTGATGGCCTCACGCGGGTTGTTGGCGTGTACAGTGCCCATAGAGCCATCATGACCTGTGTTCATAGCCTGCAACAAATCAAACGCTTCAGGCCCGCGCACCTCCCCCACAATGATGCGCTCTGGACGCATACGAAGGCAGTTCCGAACCAGATCCCGCATGGTAATTTCACCCACACCTTCCAGGTTTGCGGGGCGAGTTTCCAGCCGCACAACGTGGGGCTGTTGTAGCTGTAATTCGCACGCATCTTCACACGTAATAATACGTTCACCAGATTCAATATATCGCGTCAGACAGTTCAGCATCGTGGTTTTACCAGATCCTGTCCCGCCTGATATCAAACAGTTTACGCGGCAGCGGCCAATCGCCATAATCAATTTCGCAGAAGATGGTGTCATGGCACCAAATTCCAAAAGCTTGTCCAAGGTCAGCTTGTCTTTTTTAAATTTACGAATGGTCATACACGCGCCATCAACGGCCAACGGTGGAATAATAACATTCACGCGTGAGCCGTCAGGCAGGCGCGCATCGCATATAGGTGAGCTTTCATCCACACGGCGGCCAATGGCGCCCACAATACGCTGCGCAATGGTGGTAAGGTGCTGGTTGTCGCGGAATTTTATCCGCGCGCGTTCAATTTTGCCTGATACCTCTATGTAGGTTGTGTCAGGCCCATTGATCATGATATCTGCGATATCATCTCTTTCCAAAAGCTCTTCCAAAGGGCCAAAACCCAGCATGTCATTGGTGCATTCCTTGGCGATTGCCGCAAGCTCGGCTGGCGTGACATCAATGTTTCGGAAGCGCGCAATCTCTTCTACCGCAGATTGCACTTCATTCTTTGCCTCATCCGACTTCATGCGTGCCAGCGCTTTTAAATCAATCCCGTCACGCAAATCCAGCCAGATTCTGTTTCGCGCGCGCTGAAGACGCAGGTTTTCCATGTTCTGCGCGCTGGAAAGTGGTTCATCCGCAATGTCTTCATGAAGGTCGAACACACCCTCACTCATAGGCTTTACGGCCTTCTCTTCCTGACTTTCAGAAACTTTGGAAGGATTCGCATCCACAGAAGTTGGCGCAGGCGCATCAACCTTTGTTTTTGCTGCGTTTTCAGGCACAGGCGCGACCGAAGATATGACAGAAGATGTTCCATCAGTTTTTTTACCGAACATATTCTCCTCCTTTTGCCCCTTTTATTTTCCTGATTTAAGCTTGCCGAGTATGGACTCTACTATCCCGCCAGTTTTGGCAGGAGATGGTGTATCAGATGATAATTGCTTGCCAGTGAGTTTTTGCGCAAAAGGCATCAGCAATGACAAGATGTCTTCACCTGTTTTGCTGGATGATATTTTTTTGCCTTCATTCTCCGCGCCCATAAATGTTTTTGCATCAAAGGGGATGTAAACAGATGGTTCACAATCCATAGCTGTCTTGATATCACCTTTGGGGACTTCCTTGCCTGGCGCGACCCCCACCATGTTGATAAACAATTCGGCCATCTTCCCATTTTGTACGGTTTTTATTTCCTGCATCAAGGAGCGTGCTGATCGCAAGGATGATAAAGACGGTGTGGACACAACCACAATTTGATGTGCGCGAGTCAGAACCATTTTTTTAACGGCGGGGATAGCCCCTGACAAATCTGCAATGACAATAGGATAACTCGCCATCGCCGTATTCAAAACCTCTTCAAACTGGCTAATCTGCAATGCCGTCTCAAGCATAGGTTCAGTCCCCGTGGCCAAAACAAAAAGTTTTTCGTTGGCCTGATAATACATGCGCTTTAATGAATCCTGATCTTTTGCCATTGAGGCCTTTATGGCCTCTGCTGTGCTGGCCACAGGCTCAAACCCCATACCAACACCAAGAGATGACCATGCACCTGCCGCATCCAAAAGCAGCGTTTTTTGTCCCATGTTTTCAGCACAGGCCCAGCCCAAAGCCTCACACAATGATGTCACGCCCACGCCGCCCTTCGCCCCCACAAAAGCAACCAAACGGCTGCCAGAGGCACCAAGCTTTTCAATAAGGGTTGAGGCTATCACTTCAGACAATGTTTCATAGGGGACAGGATAGACAAGATAGTCACTCACGCCTATGGACGTTAAGCTTCTGTATAAATTCACATCATTGACAGGGCCAAGGACAATAGCGCTGGTTTTTTCCTGACAGTTGGCAGACAAAGCGCCAAGCCTTTCCACAAAACTATCGGCCGTGGTATCTGTTTCCACCATAATGATGTCAGGTGAGGATTCAGATGCATATAAGGCAATGGCTTTTTCAACATCGCCTTCATGCACGCGCACAACAACACGAGCAAAGCGCCAATCCGCATCCAGTTTTTTGGCTGCCGCAATTGTGGCGCTGTCTTTTAAGAAAAGATCTACCGTTGCCGATGGTAGAAGAATGGATGTTTCCTTGCTCACGTGATGTATTTTACCCCAAAAATAATAATTTATTGCCCTTGAATGTCTGACCTTTGAATTCTGTTAAGATCGCCCTCAACCTCATTCTGTTCAACACGGCGATAATATTCAGTGACATTTGCGGCGCGGCGGCCATCAATGGCGTCACTTGCATCATTGCCTTTTAAGTCTGACGGTCTATAAATCTGTTTTGCGATCATGGTGTCAACTGAACAGCCGAATTTATAATCAGCAATGTCATGCGTTGTCAGACCATCATCAAAACCAGGCATATTCCGGCATCCTTCTGGTGCCAGCGCTGTAGAACTGTCATAGGCCACCATCAATGTCGGGACACCGCCAGATGTTTTTACAGTTTCAGCCTTAATGGAAGAAACACCCATCTTGCGTAAGCTTTCTTTAAACCCTGCCAAGTCCTGAAATGCCTTCATTGCATCATAGCTTTTTGATGACGGATCATAAGACAGGCTCAACATCAAGCTATTGGTGCCATACCGTTCATGGTTCTGGGCAACTTTATAAAGATAGCCTTCACTTACGTTCTCCACGGGGATTTGATCCATCGTGGTTTCCTCAGCCACTCTTGGAAGAGATGTATTCATCATGGATGGTGTGCTTTGACGCGCGCACCCAGCCAGCAACGATGTACCAATCAACAAAACTGTTATAACTTTTGTGTTTTTCATCATTGTCTCCATTAATCCATCATATATCCGAAGCTGCCCATGTCTTTCATCACGGAATCAACTTTCTTGGAATTGTAGGTCCGCTTGATATTGCTTTCAAAGACGCGCGATAAGGCACTTTTCTCACGTTCAGGCTGTGCTGGCTGGTTGTCCAAAGGTGTTTCTTTCATCATAGGTTTTTGTGAAAGCCCTGTGGGAGGTGCCATAGCAAGCTTTGAAGGACTGCCATCTTCAGGCAAGGTGTCCAGATCATCCATGCTCAAACGCGGGATTCCATCAACATTGTCGGTCGATGATGTTTTCATCGGCGCTGGTGCAGGCGCAGTTTCGTCTTGAGCAAACGGCTTGACCAGATAAGGCGTAATCATAACAACCAGCTCTGATTCATTGCGTTTGAATGAGTCCGATTTTATCAAATCACCCACAACGGGTATTTTATTGACGCCTGGAAGACTTGTCAGGGATGATAATGTGTCTGATTGCAACAGGCCTGCTATCATCAACGTTCCACCACTGGGTAGTTCAACCGTAGTGTCTGCACGGCGTACATTGAATGTTGGCACCGTAATACCTTGCAGCTGCAGATTGTCATCATAGGTCGCGCTTGATACTTCGGTTGTCATTTCCATGCTGATACGGTTTGCGCTCATCACTGTGGGACGGAAGTTCAAGGAAACACCAAAGGGGCGGAATTCATAGATCAGGTTTCCGTTACGATCAATCTCCGTCGGGATTGGAATTTCTCCACCCGCCAGGAATCCTGCCTGCTCGCCTGATATGGCGGTCAGGTTAGGCTCTGCCAGAGTGTTGACAATGCCTTCTTGTTCCAAGGCACGCGCCAGAAAGCTTAAAGGGCCAAAACTGCCTGAGCTGTAATTCAAAGCCAGAACGCCAAGCTGGGCAGGCGCTGTCAGGCCAAGACCAGAAGCGGCCGTAATAGCGCCCGTCACAGCGCCGCCAATGTTGGAGGCTTGTGTTTCAATGCCAAGATCTTTCAAGGCCGAGCGGGACGCTTCAATAATTTTTACTTTCAGCATAACCTGTTGTTCACCAGCCACGGTGAGCATGTTGGTTACAAAATCATCAATATTTCCTGCATTTCCGCCCTTCACTTCGGCCACATATTGCGCCACAAGGTTTGCGACACTGTTTGACGTTGCGGGCGTTGACACATGTCCTGTTACCACAAGACGGTCACGCAAGGCTTTTATTTTTACCTGTTCGTTGGGGTAAAGCTCCTTTATCATGGCTTCTAGTTTTTGAACATCCATCTGCACATGAACGTTGATTTTTCTAACCACGTTTCCTTCGTCATCCAGCACCATGATGTTGGTGTCGCCCAAAGAGCTTCCCACCAGATAAAGCTGGTTGGCCTTTACAGCCATAACATCAACAATGGAAGGGTTGGCGACAAGCACGTCAGAAGCATCACCTTTTAATGTCAGCATCTCCGCCTTGCCCAGCGTGATATCCACAATAGGGTCTGCATTAAATTCGCTCAGGCGCAAATCACCTTTTTCTGCCCATGCCAAACCTGCGTATGGCAAAGCGGAAAATCCACCCACCATGGCAAGTACGACAACAAAAATTGCCAATTTTTTAAACATGACGGTCCTCATCACTGACCCCCTTCTATGGGTTCATTATTATCTGTCGTTGTTGGTTCTGATTCTGTTCCCGTTTCATTTTCGAACGAGTTATCGTTTTGCGCGCCACGTGGACGAACTTCCGTAACAGTGGCACCACTATAGATTTTCACAGGGCCTGAGCCTGACCCGCCATTGCTGATGCGGGAAATATTTTGCATGGCGCGGCTGACTTCAACATCCGTTGTCATGCTATCGGGATTTTCGTCCTCATCATCGCCAATGCCGCGCAAAGAGAGTGTTAAATCTCCCATGTTAGAGGCCAGCGCCACTTTTTCTGCGCCCACTGTGTCCACTGCCAATGTTACCGTGCGCGCAATTTTTGCCTTATCTTCCGCGCGGGAGGCTTCCTGGTCCACCGCCAGAACTTTCACTTTTTTCAAAATAGTTTCAGACACGTTTGATTTCACAAATGAGTCTGTTTCTGCAGATTTTTGCTCACGATCCACAGAAACTTTGTATGTCAGGATTACATCTACAAAATCACCTGGTACAACGAAACCCCCTGCCATTGTTTCTGCTTTCACAGGGATAGATACCGCACGCATGCCTTTGTCCAGCATGGCCGCCACAACATTCCCTTTACCCTCTTTGAAGACATAGCTGGAAAGCATGGGTTGCCCCGAAGAAACTTTTTGAATAAGGCGTCCTTTTAAAGCCTCTTCCGCATTTTGTTCTTCTTTTCTGACAATCGCGCCTGCAAAGGCTTTTTCTCCTGGCCATGTCTGCCATTTGATATCAGCAGGCTCAAGCTCTGTACCAAGGGCCAAATCTTTTGCGGCCACCAAAACCTGAATCTTGGGGCCTTTATCATCCACCTTCTTTCCACCCAGAGATGCCTGCACCAGCACGGCCACCAAAATGGCGACCACAAAACCTCCAGCCAATACGATCATCACGTTTTTATTCATCATAGACTCCGTTGTTCAATTCAGACTTCCAGCATGGAATATCTTTTTGCGTCGAGCGGGTTTTTAAGGTGAGAAAGAAACACAGTGAAAGAAAACTACACCCTTACGGTATCGCTTATTGGTTAAGAAAACCTGAAACGATTCCTCCCGCAGATTTTATTGTTCCAGTTTCTAGAACTGGTTTTCCGTATAACCCGCCAGCAGGGCAAATTTTTCAGGCGAAAAATAACCGAGCTGGTAGAATGCAATGATTGCACCAACACAAATTGCAATTCCATAAGGCACGCCCGCCTGCCCCTTTTGGGACTTGTCAATCCACCCGCCCGCAACGGGGGAGGCAAAGACCACCCGCTTGTTGAGAATCTTGGTGGAAATACCCAGAAGTGCGCCAACGATGGCCATATAAAACAAGAAGGGCGCGAGGCCGCTTAACCCCGTCCAAAGGGCTATGGCACTGCAAAGCTTTGAGTCCCCTGCACCCATAACCCTGGTTACAAAAAGGACAAACGTGACCGCAAACACCAGCACGACCGCCAAAAGATGCGATGAGAGGGCGGCAAAATATTCCATGCCTTGCCCAGAGAAATAATCAGCCGCAAAGGCGGGGATAAAGGCCAGAACAATCAGACAAGAATATATATTGGGGATGGTCATAGACCGAAAATCTGATATAGCCGACGCTACGGCAAAGCCCAAAGCCGTCAGCACACAAAAAATCACCAAAAATAGGATCATGGGAAACATAACCTTGTTGTGGGGATGAAAAGGAATAGAAGAGAACGCTTTTAAGAGGAAGAGCCCGCCAGCTCATTTGTCCGGCGGGCTCTGTGAATACTGTTACAAGTAAGATTAAATCTTACGACCCATCCAAGTGACCTGTCAGGTTGTTAAACAGGTTCTCCAATTCATCGCCGAACGCGAACACGGCAGCCACAACGGCCAGAGAGATACCAGCAGCGATCAAAGCGTATTCGATAGCTGTCGCGCCGTCTTCATTTTTCATGTAAGCATTTTTCAATGCGAGCAATTTAATAAGCATGTGATTAGTCTCCTTCAAATGGTTTCCAACAATTTTAGCTTTTCGGTTTTTTTAGGCCGCAGAAGAATTTCGACAACCCCTACCGTTAT